>SIAL01000049.1 GCA_009691815.1 Gemmataceae bacterium
AGGGTTCGTTTGCCGCCAATCTTCATCCCAACAACCCCTTCATCCCAACCCTTGATCACACGGCCTGCCCCTAGGGGAAATTGAAAAGGCTCGTTGCGGTCCAAGCTGGTATCGAATTTTTTGCTGTTCTTTTGCAAAACCCCAAGATAGTGAACGGTGACTTTTTTCCCGGCGACGGCGGCTTCACCCGTCCCGACTTTGGTATCGACATAGCGAAGGCCACTGGCGGTTTTCACGGCATCGGCCGGGATTTTAATCTCTTCCCAAGCCTTGCCGCTGGCCTTTTTTAACTCCACATCGAATACAAGGTCGGCATTTGCGGGAATATCACTTCCCGCGCCACGAACGCCATAAGCCATTTCGCTGGGAATATAAAGGCGGCGTTTGCCACCGACCTTGAGGCCCACCAATCCCTTGTCCCAACCAGGAATGACTTCGCCGGCGCCCAAATTGATGGTGAACGGTTCGCCACGATCAAGGCTTGAATCAAATTTTTTGCCATTGGACATGAGCATGCCGGTGTAGTGGACCGTGATGGACATGCCGGGCTTGGCTTCGACCCCATCCCCCACTACGGTGTCTTTGAATTTGAGTCCTTTTTCGACTACTTTGGCATCCGCTTCGATTTTAATTGAGTTCATTGCATCATCCGTGTTTGGCTGGCAGCCCACAACGGGATGCAGCCCCGCAACCAAGACTAAGGTCGCCACAAAAGATCGCATTCGCATGAGAGTCCCCTTTTTCCTTTATTATCATGAAACAGGGTGCCAATGTCACCCCCCCGTGGTTCAAAGTGGGGGAAAACCCTAAGGGTATAAGGAAGACAAAATGGACAAACCACAAAAAAACAACCCGCTCCACGGGATCACCCTAGAAGCGATTCTCACCGAGTTGGTGGATGTGTATGGCTGGCCGGAATTGGGTGGCCAGATCACCATCAACTGTTTCAACCATGAGCCCAGCATCCAATCAAGCCTCAAGTTTCTACGCAAAACCCCTTGGGCAAGGAAGAAAGTCGAAGATCTCTACTTGTGGCATAAAAAGCATTAACGATGCCAAGGATCGCCTCTATTTCGTTAGAAATTGTCCCATTTGGCCGACCATTTCCGGCTCGGCCCAGCGATGAAATCCACGATTCCAAGTGAGGTAGCCCATGTGGCCACCATGATCGTGGATGTCAATGGTCAGCGCCCCTGATTTCGGAGCAAGCGCCTGAAGGGGCCGGTGATCGACGAAGGGATCGTCGCGGGCGGTAAGGACCCACCCAGGAACCCTGACATTGGGCAAAAGCTTTATGCTGGACCCCCACTCATAATAGGCATCGGCGTTGGCAAAACCCCAACTGGGAGCCGTAACCATGTCGTCGAATTGGCGTAGCGTGGTAGGCGCGGGACCAGAATGAAGAGAGGATTTGCCCAGAAGCACCCTCCTATGAGTCTCCGACTTCCAGAGGGCTTTTAAGAAGGTGCTTTCATAAAGGCGATTTTGGGGAAGCGCGAGCAGCCGAGAACAGGCCCCAAGATCCACCGGCGGATTCATCGCGACCAGTCCACACCAATTGGGAAATCGGGTGAGGGCCTCCTCTCCCAAGACTCCCGCAAGTCGAAGGGCCACATTAGCGCCTAGAGAAACCCCCATGACCCCCAACCGGGAGCCGGGATGGATTTTGGAGATGTAGCTAATGGCGGCGTCGAGATCTTCGGAGCAGCCGCCGTTGTAGGATTTTTTGGCAAGGGCGAAACCATCACCGGCTCCTCGCATATCCAATCGTTGACAGGCGATGTTGGCGCCACAAAGTTGGTGTGCCAAGCGTCTGATGGTGCCCGAATCGTGAGAGCCGGTTAACCCATGAATAAGAATGACCATAGGCCCGCCGGGGACCCATTTTCGTGGCAAGTTTTCATGAAGGACAAGCGTGTCGCCATCGGGCAAAGGAACGAAATAGCGGCGGTCGGGTTGACCGATCCGGGTGCCGGGAAGTAAGTGCCCAACCAGCGTCTGGCGATGTGCCCCTCGCAAAAACCAAGGGGGGCGTAAAGACTTGTTCATTAGTATGGTTGTTGCCAGTTTCCTAAGATTCCATCATCATGACCGGGCAACCTTGAAATTACAAGACTGGGATGCCTCGCCTAGGGGAAACCGCTGGTGTTACAACCGAAAGAGTTTTGCTGGCCTGCCGAATGGGAAAGACATAGCGCGACATGGCTATCCTGGCCCCATCAAAAAGCGGACTGGCCTGGGAAATTTGGGGTTATTCCGTGGGTTTGGGCTGAAATCGTACGCTTGGTAAGCTGGGAGGAACAAGTAGAATTGTTCCTTCCCGAAGGTTCCGAAAAGTCGGTTCGGGGAATGCTGGAACGGGCCGGGGCCGATCTCAAGCGGGTTTCTCTGCATCCCCAACCCTCTAATCGGGTCTGGATGCGCGATGCGGGTGGCATTTTTGTCAAAGACTCGAAAGGGAAGAAAACGCTTTTGGATTGGCGTTTCAACGCTTGGGCCAAATACGACGATTGGCAATTGGATGACGCGTTGCCCATGGCCATGGCCCAGGTGCGAGGTTTGCCAAAATCGCGGGTTGTCCAACCCCATTTTGCCAAGAAGCGCGTTGTCCTTGAAGGCGGGGCCATTGATGGCAACGGGGCGGGAGTAATGCTCACCACTCGGGAATGCCTCCTAAGCAAAGTGCAGGAGCGAAACCCGGGGCTTGACCAGGCAAACTATGAAACGCTGTTTAAGGAATATCTGGGCATAAGCAAAGTCATTTGGCTCGAACAGGGGATCGAGGGGGATGATACCCATGGCCATGTCGATGATTTGGCGAGGTTTGTGGGGCCGGAAACGGTGGTTTTGGTGGTGGAGAAGGACAAGAGTCGGCCTAACTATGGCCCTCTCCTTAATAATTTAGAGATCCTTAAAAGGGAAATAATGCCCTCGGGGTGCCGCCTTGAAATCATCCCCTTGCCCATGCCCAAACCGGTGGTTTTTCGGGGCCAAGTGCTCCCCGCCAGTTACGCCAACTTTATCCTAACCAACGACTCCGTGCTGGTCCCCACCTTCAATGACGAGGCGGACAGGCAGGCGCTTGGGATTTTGGCGGATTGCTTTCCCGGGAGGAAGGCGATCGGGGTCCACGCAGTGGATTTGGTTTGGGGTTTGGGAACGCTTCACTGTTTGTCCCAGCAAGAACCGGCCTAGCCCAAGGGGCAACGGTCCAAGGCCATCGTCCAAGGATTCCCCAGAAAGACCACTGGTTTGGCCCCCAATGGGTCGATGTGGTAGGATAAACTTTGTGGGGGAGTGCGGCTGTCCGAAGGGAATCCTACGAATATGGCAAGCACCCCGATCCCTACGCTATCCGTGGTCTATCCCAACCGCGTCTGTAACCAATGCGGTTGTGTGTGCGATGATATCGCCCTTACGGTCGAAGCGGGAAACATTACCAAGGCCGATAATGCCTGTGACATGGGGCAAGCTTGGTTCTTGGCCAAACATTCCGATCCCGTGGACGGGGCTTTGGCATGGGTGAAGGGTCAACCCGTTTCGTTGAAGGCGGCCATCGACACCGCCGCCGAGATCTTGGTTCAAGCCCGCTATCCTTTGATCTTTGGCCTAGCCGATCTACCCTGTGAAGCCCAGCGGCAAGCGGTTGGCCTTGCGGATCGGGTTGGGGCCTGTTTGGACACCACACTTTCTGACGAGCATGGCGCTTTTGATACGGCGTTTCAAGAGGTGGGCGAAGTCACCTGTTCGCTTGGCGAGGTGAAAAATCGGGCGGACTTGGTGATCTTTTGGGGAACCGATCCTGTCACCAGTCACCCCCGCCATGGCGAGCGGTTTTCCCTAGACGCCAAGGGACTATTCACACCCCGCGGCCGCGCGGACCGGTTTGTCGTGGTGGTGGATGTCTTGGAAACAGCGACGGCAAAGCAGGCGGATGTTTTCCTCAAAATCCAAAAGGGTTGTGATTTCGAGGCGCTTTGGGCCCTTCGGGCTATGGTCCGGGGGATTCCCCTGCGGGAAAGCATTCAAAAGCAGACGGGCATTGAAGACACGGCGTTGGCTGGTCTTTCGGAACGGATGAAGAGTTGTCGATTTGGCATCCTGTTTTTCGGGCCGGGCTTATGTGCCACGCGTGGCCGCCACAAAAACGCGGAAGCGGCGCTTCTCTTGGTAAAAGACTTAAACGACTATACGCGTTTTTATGCCAAGCCCATGTCCGGTCCCGGGAATGTTTCCGGTGCCGAAAATGTAGTCTGTTGGCAGACAGGCTATCCTCCGGGGGTCCATTTTGGGCAAGGCTTTCCGCGGTTTAACTCGGGCGAGTTTAGCGCCAAAGAGATCCTTGGCCGGGGTGAAGCCGATGCTGCTATGATGGTGGCAATCGACCCCAAGGCCCCCTTTTCCGATGCCATCAAAAAACGCCTGGCCGCCCTCCCAACGGTGCTTTTGACCAGCGACGCGGAAAACCTGCTCACGCCTGGAGTCGGCTTTCGACCCACGGTCTCGATTCTCACCGCCCCCTATACGATCAGTGGGGGGGGAACGGTGTTTCGCATGGATGATACCCCGTTGCCTTTGAGGCCCGTCCGTTCGTCCCCAAGGCCAAACGCCAAGGATGTGTTGGCGATGATTGAAAAGCGAATCGAAGAACTCCAAACCCAAAAGCGAGTAGCGATGCAAAACGAAAAAGGGCCGCGCTAATGGGCCTATTGAAGATCTCTCAAGCGATTATTCACGACCCGGCCCAAGGAATCAATGGCTCCGTGGGGGACCTGTGGATAAAAGATGGGGTTATGTGCCCGCCTCCCACGGATTTGACCGTGGTTCCAGACCGGGTACTGGATGCCCGGGGGTTGGTGGCCATGGCCGGTGGTGTGGATATGCACTGTCACATTGCGGGGCCCAAGGTAAACCTTGCCCGAAAATTGCGCCCCGAGGACAAACGGGCTGCATTGCCTATTCGACGAACCACCTTGACTCGTTCCGGGACGGTGGGCAGCGTTCCGAGTACCTTTGCCACCGGGTACCTTTATGCGGGAATGGGCTATACGACGGCCATCGACGCGGCGATCCCTCCGCTTTCGGCGCGACATGCCCACCAAGAGTTTCAAGACATCCCCATTCTGGACAAAGGTTTCTTGATATTACTTGGGAACAATCATTACGCGCTTCGACAGATCGCCCAAGGGGAGGCGGGGCGGCTCAAGGATTTTGCGGCTTGGATCCTAAAAGCGTCCGGGGCCTTTGGCATCAAACTGGTTAACCCAGGCGGGATCGAAAACTGGAAAAGCGGCATCCGGAGCATGACCGATCTTGACACGACCGTCGCGCATTTCGGCTGCACCGCGAGGCAAATCATCACCTCCTTGGCACAAACCGTAATGGACCTTGGTTTGCCCCACGCCGCCCACATCCACTGCAACAACCTCGGCATCCCAGGGAACTTTGCCACAACCTTGGCAACCATGCAAGCCCTCGAAGGTCGGCGCGCCCACTTTACCCATATTCAGTTTCATAGCTATGGCGGACATCCGGACGATCAATCTCTCTTTTGTTCGGAAACAGCCCGCCTTGCCGACTATTTTAATCGCAACAAAAACTTGACCACGGATGTCGGCCAAGTCCTTTTTGGCGAAACCACCAGTATGACCGGCGATGGTCCCGTGGGCTACTACCTTAGCAAAATCACCGGGCGCAAATGGGCCAACTCCGATACCGAAATGGAAGCGGGGTGCGGCATTGTCCCCATCACCTACAAGGAAAAGAGTTTCGTTCACGCCCTTCAGTGGGCCATCGGTTTGGAATGGTACCTGTTGGTGGACGACCCTTGGCGCATTGCCATGTCCACGGACCATCCCAACGGGGCTAGTTTTCTCGCCTATCCCGAGATCATCGCCCAATTGATGAGCAAGAACTATCGGGACGAGATCTTGGCAAGGGTTCACCCCAAGGTTGCCGAGAAATCGCACCTTCGGGAATTGAACCGAGAGTATACCCTTAACGAGATCGCCATTATCACACGCGCCGCCCCCGCCCGAATGCTTGGCCTTGCCCACAAAGGCCATCTTTCCCCCGGGGCCGATGGCGATGTTGTGCTCTATCAACCCGATCATGACCGTCGCCGAATGTTCGAGTTCCCCCGCTATGTGGTCAAATCGGGTGTTGTCGTCGTAGACAATGCCGAAATTCGCCAAACTCCGGCGGGCCAACTTTTCCATGTTGCACCAGGCCATGACCATGCCGCCCTACCCGACATCCGCAAGTGGTTTGATTCGTTTTACACGATCGGTTTCGATAATTACCCAGTCGATGAAAGCTATTTTGGCCATCATTCCCAAATGGGGTGCGGTGGGAGTCTGGAATCATGAAATTCATCATTGCCATCATCCAGCCCGGTCGGTTGGAAGCGGTGAAGGAAGCCTTGGCCCGTGTGGAGGTGTTTCGCTTGACCATCATTGATGTTCAGGGGGCGGGGCGGCAAAAGGGCCAAACCGAAACCTACCGTGGCAACGAACTTACCATCAACCTTGTTCGCAAGGTGCAACTTCAGATCGCCGTAAACGAGGACTTTGTCGAACCTGCGATAAAGGCCATCATGGAGGCGGGACGGACCGGCACCGAGGGCCGTATCGGCGACGGAAAAATCTTTGTATTGGCCCTTGAGGACTGCATCCGCATCCGAACCGGGGAGCGGGGCCCCGAGGCAATCTAGTACGATTTAGGACGAAAATTTCTTATAGGATGAAAATTCCTTACACTACATATACCATCTTAATCATCGGACACCATTATGCTTCCACAACCCACACACGCCGTTCAGGATTATCTCAAGGCAATCCACAGTTTGGGTGGGGCCAAAAAACGCGTTTCCACCAACGAACTTGCCGAGCGATTAGGGGTGCGGGCCGCCTCGGTTACGGGAATGATCAAGCGCCTAAGTGAAGCGGGCTGGGTGGGATATGTGCCCAGCAGGGGGGTCAAATTGACCCAACAGGGGATTGGGGAAGCGCGCCGGGTGATTCGGCGCCATCGTCTTATGGAACTGTTTTTGACCCGGGTGCTTGGGCTCGATCTGAGCGAGGTCGATGTCGAGGCCGAGGCGCTTGAACACGCCATCTCACCAAGGCTTGAACAGGCTATTTCGGCTTTCTTGGGCGAACCAATCGAAGATCCGCACGGTCACCCCATCCCCACCAAGGAAGGCAAGTTGGTTCAACGCAACCTTAGGCCTCTCAATAGCTTTGTCAAAGGCGATTCCGTGATTATCCGTGAGGTTCAAGACGGGGACCCCGTTCGACTCAAGCGCTGGTCGGAACTGGGTTTGTTACCGGGGGTGGCGGTCAAAATCACCGACCGCCAAGATCTCGATGGGGTTTTCACCCTTACCGTAGGTAAGCGGGATATGGTCCTTGGCATCGAGGGGATTTCCGGCCTATTGGGCGAAAAAGGGAAAGGAAATTGAGTTTGATAATCAAACGAGAATGTCGGCTTCAAGGCTACGAGCCGCACTCGTCATTGACGGACAAACGAAACCTAGGCGAGTGGTGGGCGTGAGCCCCGCTGATTCTTGTGGACCATTTCTCCCCGGAAACAGGAGTGTATTACGAGCCGGAAGCGTCAGCGACGGACAAGTAGGGAACAGGCGAGCGTAATGCTCAATCCCGCTGATTCTTATTTTTGCGATGGGCGGTGGTTTAGGATCAGAATCATTGGGCTTTGGCCCACCGCTCGCCTATTTGTGGCCTAATGGTGGCCTAATAGTACAATTAACCTAGACATTGGATGGTAATGCTTCGGACCGTCCGGTGAAAACGGTCCCGTCCCATTTCCTTTTCCCCAAGGCAAAATAAAAGATCCGGCCGATTCCCTCCGCCGGATCTTTTATTAAAGACACCATTAGGGTGTTATTCCAGTTCAAAGGCAAACGATGCGCCATTGCCTTCGGGAACATCCACGACAAGGGGGGTCGTTGCGGCAAGGCGAAAGCGCTCCGGAATCGTATTTTCCGCGGCCTTTACCGTTGGATCGATGATTAATGACGGTGCGGGAATGAAATGGACCTTGTATTTGCCCGGTTTCAAACCCGGGGCGCCCCGGTTGGCATACACTTCAAAAGAGCCTGTCTTGGTGGTCCTCGCATTACCCGCGTAAGGCTTGTCTTTGGGTTCTTTGGGGATCTCCGTAAACAAAGCAAGCAGGCCCGCGCCGGGTTTGCCGTTGAGCGTAACCGTGCCATAAGTCCGCGTCAAATTCTTGGGGCGAGCGGTCTCCCGACCCGTCTCGGTGCTTTCAAACGGCGATAGGTCTTCTTTGTAAATGCCATCGAGGTTGATGTGGCTAATGACCGGGCCGCCGGTTTTCATGGTGATCCAGGCCACTTGATCAAACTCGCCATATTCCACCCCTCGCATGGAACTCCCGCCCCCGGTGGTTGCGAGTTGGTAGAGAACCCTCCCCTTTTTCACGAACTTGCGAAATACATGGATGTGGCCACAAAAAACCGTGGAAGGTCGATCCCCAAGCAGATCTTCAAAGGCTTCCCAGCCATTTGCCACGGTGTCTTTGTTATTCCAGATGGGGTGGTGAAGGAAAACAAAGGTGTGCCTTGCCTCGGGGTTCTCCTTGATCGCTTCGGCGATCCGGGCCAATTGCGCTTTACCAATCCGTTCCTTTTTGAAGGTCGCCTCGACCTTGGGATCCTCACCGTCATCGTCATTGGTGTTGATCGTGATAAACAGACAATTTTTGTAGGTAAAATGGTAGGACTTGCGGCCATACTTTTCTTTCCAAACCTCCGAAAGGGCCGAGTTGGCCGAGTCGTGGTTGCCTGTCACATAGAAAAAGGGCATCTGAAATTGGCTGACATAGGAATTGAATTCGTTCCATTGCTCACGGTTGGTTTTGGCCACCGTGGACCCTTCGATCAGGTCCCCCACCGACATAATAAACTCGGGCTGAAGCAGGTTGATTTGCTGCACCGCCTTGGAAAACACCCCGGGGCGATGACCACCCGTTCGATCCGAAATCACGCCAAACTGAAATTGTTCCGGGCCGGCGTTGGGTTTTAGGCTCGTGAAAGGATTCGTTTCCTCCACCGTGATCTTAAATCCTTCCGAGGTGGTTTTGTTTGTCGATTGCTCTCCAATGCCCCTCGAAAGAAACACCGCACCACCAAGAACCAACACCACAAATAGGCCCAGCACTTTGCGTTTCATGGAAATACATTCCTTCAATTCAAAGGGTGAAATATTGGCGACAAAGAAAGATCCTGCTTCCTTTCAATCTATCCCAATCTTCCCTTAGGGTCGGAGAAATTTGCGTAAATTCACAAAACAAGGATTGTTTCGCACACTAGGGCCGTAGGTTCACCGGGGTGGTGTTGGGCTGAATTGGCCCGGGGGTGCTGCGCCCGTTTGCCGCCAAGTTTGTCAACTCTTTCTCCAATTCGGCCGCTTTGGCGGGTAGTTCGGTGATTCGATTGTTTGTTTCGCCAATGTCCTCGGCCAAGTTATAAAGCTGGCTCAGCGGCAACCCTTTGGCCTTGGGCGAATTGGGCCGAGGTTCACTCCACCCCCCCGAATCAGCACAAAGGGCCAATTTCCAAGGCCCCCGCCTAATGGCAAAGGATCCGTTGATCGAGTGATGAACGATCGACTCCCGCCCCCCCGGAAGACCTTGCCCCTTGAGCGCATCCACAAAACTAAAGCTGTCCTCCGCGGCCGACTCGGGAAGTTTCGTTCTCCCCTCGCCATCCCCGGTAATTTCCGCACCTGTTAATTCTGCGAATGTTGCCATCAGGTCGGTCAGGCAGACTAGCCTTTCGCTTTGGCTACCGGGTTTGGTCACGCCCGGCCATCGCGCCAAAAAGGGGACCCGATGACCCCCTTCGAAGATATCCGCTTTCGTGCCGCGAAAGGTGTGGCTGGAATGGTGGTTTCGATTTAACAGTGCGGGGAAATCGGCCTGTGGGGAGCAGCCGTTGTCACTGGTCACAATCAAAAGAGTATCTTGGGAAAGTCCGGCCTTTTCCAAAGCGGTTGCCACCTTGCCAATGGCATCGTCGGTCGCCATAACGAAATCGGCATAGGCATTAAGCCCGCTTTTGCCTTGCCACGGTGCGGTGGGCAGGATCGGCGTGTGGGGCGCCGTCAAGGGAAGATACAGGAAGAAGGGTTTGTCTCTTTTTGCCTGTTGATTGATAGAGGATATATAGTCGACCGCCTTTTCGGTCAAATCTCCTAAGACATGGGAGGCCTCAAATCCCAAGGCGGCCGGGCCCTTGCGTGTTTTGCCCGTGGCCTTCCCCAACATCATGGCAAAGTCGCGTTCCTGGGTGGGCGAGGCGGTTAGCCGGTTGTTATGGATGTAGGCGTAGGGGATCATGTCAAGAGACCCGGCAATGCCAAAGAAATAGTCAAAACCCAAGGTATTTGGCCCATTGCGGATCGGTTTTGTGTAATCCACATTGCGGTTCTGGGCCAAGGGTTCGATACCAAGCTCGGTGACCGTTTTCCCCGCTAGAACCTCCCAATCCATGCCCACATGCCATTTGCCAAGGACGGCCGTTTGATAGCCCCGGTTCTTGAGCATTTGGGCGATGGTCAGTCGCCCCGGCTCGATGAGTCGTGGACTAAGCCCCCCCAAAACTCCTTTTTTCAGCCGACCTCGCCACGCATAACGCCCCGTAAGGATGCCATAGCGCGTTGGGGAGCAGACTGCCGAACCCGAGTGGGCATCCGTAAAGGTCATCCCCTCCCTTCCGATCTTGTCCATGTTGGGCGTGGGGATTTTCCCCTTGGGATTGAGACAAGCCACATCGCCATAGCCCAAATCGTCGCAAAGAATGACCACAAAGTTGGGAGGCCGAACAGGAGGAATTCCCTCTGCCATCGGCACAAAAAACAGGGCCACTAACATTGGGTACATTTGGGAATCCTTGGCACCAAAGGAGGGGAATAAAGAGCAGACAGTTGGGTTACCTTAGCGGATCGCCCGAATCCAGAAAGTCCCACCCTTGCAGATGAAAACAAATCGAAACGAAAACGCGGTCCAAGAAAGGGTGTGCGGCCAAAGGCGGGGCACTTTTTACCTCTCGAATGCCCCAAGCGGCCAAAACCGAACCTAACGGGCGGATAAGAGACCCGGTTTGGCCTCCCCCCGAAACCTCATGGTAGCGTATCCTAACCCCATGGAGCGCCTTCTCCTCCTCTTGGGCAATCTCAAAAGGTAGCATGGATCGTCCTAAACAGGGGTGATTGGGCTAAAAAGGCAAAAAAGGGGACCACTCATGCCCAGAACATGGCAATTTTGGTTAGAATGGGGCCTTTTAAAGAGCCGCTCCCCGAAGGGTGTTGTCACCCTGATTGCCCTATTTTGCGGCTGCCTAGTAAGCCTTTCCCCGGCGCAAAACCCAAAACCTTCTCTCCCCACGCTCGCCGAGGCGGACCGCCTTTGCCTGATCGAGGAGAAGATCCCAACCGATATCCCCCGACTTGGGGCTTGGCTTTTGGCTCGGTCGCCCGGCGAGAAAGAAATCGCCAAGTTGGACCAACTCATCTTTCAATTGGGGGATGAGGACTTTTCCCGGCGGGAACAGGCCACCAAAGATTTGACGGCCTATGGCAATCGCGCCCTTGCCTCTCTTCGGCTGGCGCTTAAAAGCAAAGACCCCGAGGTCAAAAGCCGTGCCCAAGAGGCCCTTGATCAGATCGAAATCGGCACCTCATCCTTGGTTCAGGCCGCGGCCTTAAGGCACTTTGCCCGCCAAAGCCTTGACCTGCCCCAGGGAACCAGCAACGGCCCGGACGAAATCGTCTTAGCGTTTTTCCGTCCCGGAGAAAGTGCCATCCTGATCGGGGCCGCCCGTGAGGCGTTGGCCATCCTTTCGGTTAAATGGAATGGGCCAACAGACTCCGTATTGGAAGCGCTCAAGACCCGGTCCCCCGCCCTTCAGGGGGAGATTCTTTGCGCCCTATTGGAACACCGCCAGCCCTATGCCATTCAACTGGCCAAGTCCTTACTCAACCACACCAACCTAGAAATCCGGGCCAGGGCGGCGTTTGCCTTGGCCTATACAGGGAGCGACCTGACCGCCTTTGGCACGCTTTTTGACACCATGGAAGCCCTTGATGACCCCACCTTTGCCTTGGCCGAGGATTTGGGGTATCGGGCGGGTGAGCCGGGCACTCCGGCCCCATTTCCCATGCTTAATGGGACCGATCGTAAACAAAGGGTCGAAAGCTGGAAAAAATGGTGGGTCGGGGCCAAGGACAAACCCCTTGTGCTTAGGGAACCACTCACCCCTATGGGCCCACCGGGTTCGACAATGGTGGTGATGTTGGACGCGGGCAGGATTGTGGATCTCGATGCCGCCAAAAAGCCCCGTTATGAGATCAAGGATATCCAATTTCCGCTGGATGCCCAACTCCTCCCCGGCCCACGGGTGCTGGTGGCCGAACATGGTGCCAACAAGGTCACGGAACGCGATTCCCTGGGCAATATTCTTTGGGCCAAGGGAATTGATGAGCCTCTGGTTTGCCAACGCCTTGCAAACGGCAACACCTTGATCGCCAACATTGATGGCTTTGTCGAAGTGGACCATTCCGGGGCCGAGATTCTGCGCTTTCGGCCCAAAAACGATGAGCGCCTCATGAAAGCCCAAAGACGCTCCGATGGGTTCACCGCCATTGTCCTACAAACTTCCTTGGGGGAAGAATCGCGCCTCGTTTGGCTCGACAGATCGCTTCGCGAACGAGCCAGTTTTCCCGTGGCGGTCCGGACCTCGGGCGGCAGAATCGACACCCTTCCCGGCGATGAAATCCTCTTGCCGGAACTCGAAAACAATCGCATCGTTCGCTTTGACGCCAAAGGCAAGGTGGTTTGGATGGCGGAATTGGAACAACCTGTCGCCGCCGTCCGCACACCAACGGGCACCATCCTGGCCAACTGCAAAACGCTTCGTGGGGCGGT
>SIAL01000050.1 GCA_009691815.1 Gemmataceae bacterium
GGATGGTATTCGCAACCGGATTTTGGACCAGATTCGTATTTGGGACGCCAAAACTGCCGCGGGTGTGACCCATTTTGTTGCCATTAGCAACACCATTGCAAAACGCATTCAGGAAGCTTATGGGCGTAAAAGCGAGGTTATCTATCCTCCTGTGGATACCGATTTTTACTCCCCTTCCAAAGAAAAGCGAGAAGACTATTATTTGGTCGTTTCCGCATTGACCCCGTACAAGAGAATTGACTTGGCAATTGAGGCCTGCAAAAAACTCAAGCGGCGGTTGGTGGTTATAGGATCTGGCCCAGAGGAACGAAAACTACGGCAACTAGCGGGGGGATCCCCTTGGGTGGATTTTTTGGGATGGCAACCGGACGAAGTTTTACGCACCCACCTCCGGCGTTGCCAAGCCTTGCTTTTTCCCGGCGAGGAAGATTTCGGCATCGTTCCTTTGGAAGCTCAAGCCTGCGGGACACCTGTATTGGCCCTTGGCCGGGGCGGAGCAACAGAAACCGTAAACCCACCGGGGGATTTTCGGGGAATGACCGGAATGTGGTTTGCCGAACCCACTTTGGACTCCATGATCGAGGGTTTGCTTGGATTGGAGCGGGAATGGCGTCACGGCAATAGCCACGATTGCCGGGTGAATGCCTTGCGCTTTGCCACGGATCGATTCCGGGCGGAACTATTTGGATTGGTAGACGGAGTTTTAGGCAGGAATAATCGCCAAGCGGCTTAAATAAACCGCCGGATATCGTTAGTCTGCCCTTTTCAATCGTGTTGAAATTGATAAGATAAACAATTCCAGAATTATGAAAGGGACCGGCTGCTAGGTGCGGTTTTGTGCCGGCTTCGGGGGAGTATCGCTTGTCAAAGGAAAAAGTCCGCGTCTACCAACTGGCCCGGGAATTGGGTGTAGATTCCAAGGAATTGGTCGATCTCTGCAAAACACAGGGATTTGATGTCAAAAGCCATGTAAGCGCCCTAGATCCAGAGCAAAAAGATTTGCTGGTGGAACTGCTCAAAAAAGGGAATGCGCCTGCGGCTGTAAAGCCTGTGGTACAAAAGGCTTTGGCCGTTTCGTCCACCCCAACCGCACCTCAAAAACCTGTTGCTGTTGTCACTCGCCTTCGAAACCTTTCGGCGCCCACCGTCAAAGAAAAGGCCCCGGCTGAGGATGGTAAAACCCAATCCTTGCCTGAGGATGCCAAGGTAACCTTGGGTACCGAAGATGCCTCGGAGTCGATGACCCCGGTTTCACCTGTCACCCAGCCTTTTGGGGTAGGTCCACAGGTCCCCGCCGCCAAAAAGCCAGCTGCCGTGCCAAAAAGTGCGGATAAACCGCCAAAAGAAAGCACGCAAACGGATTTGGAGGCCGCCGTTCGGCCGGTTGCTCAGGGTGCCGCGGTCTTGATGCCTCCCAAACCGCTCGTTATCGGCCCCCGACCCATGACCAACCTCAATGCTCCCCGTCCAGTTGCATTGCCACCCGACAGGGTAACACCTCCCTTGCCCGGGGTTATTGCTCCCAAACACGAAGTTTCTTTGAATCCCCATCAGGCAACCATTGCCCCCGATTTGGCTCCGCCAAAGAGCACTTCTTTTGTTGCAGGTTCATTGGTGTCCGCCGCCCCTCAAGAGCTTCGTCCCCCTGTTCCTCCCATGCAGCGACCCGGGGGCAATATGCCTCCCCGTCCCGGTCAACCGGGAATGGGAAATCGCCCCCGTGGTTTGGATCGTGGAGCCATGCCCCCTCCGGGTGCGGGCCATCCCGGTTCCGGTGCCGATGCCCTGCGCCGAATGCGCGAGCGGATGCCCCAATCTCAACGCCCTCCCGGCCCGAGTGTTCTTGGTGGCCCGGTTGGGCCCGGTGGACATCGTCAGGGTGGTCCAATGGGTTCTGGACCGGGTGCAAATCGAGGGCCAGCCCCAACGCCTCCGGGACCCACGGGTCCGCGTAAAATCGCCGATATCCCCAAAGACCTCATTCAGGGCGGGGTCTACAAGCTGGATGACATCGCCCGGGCCACGCTTGCCCGGGCCACCGGTGGGATCGTTACGACTCCTGCCGCCCCGGTCGATGACGAAGAGGATGCCAAAGGAAAAGGAAAAGGCGGGGCCAAAAAACCCGGCGGTGTAGTTGGACGAGCGGATCGTCACAAAGAACGCTCCGACCGCCAAGTCCGTCGCAAGGTCGACGAGGCCCTTTTGGATATGACCGGAGAGGGCACAAGTGCTGCCAGGGCCCGGCTTCGTCGCCACAAAAAGCAACGAGGTTCGATGCCCCGCAAGGGCAATGTCCCCATTGGCCTGCCGATTACCATTCGCTCGCTATCCGAGGCGTTGGGTGTGAAATCCGCCGAGCTTTTGATGAAGCTCATGACTCAGGGCATGGGTACCGGCAAAACCATCAACTCCCAAGTTGAAAGCGAACTCGCCGAATCTATCGCTCTGGAATACGGTGTGGAACTCAATATCAAGCAAAAACTTGATGCCGAGGATACTCTTCTTGCCGCTATGCAAAAACCCGAAGATGAAACCAAATTAAAGTCTCGGGCCCCGGTGGTCACCATCATGGGCCATGTCGATCATGGAAAAACCTCCTTGCTCGACTGCATCCGCAAGAGCAAAGTAGTGGACACCGAAGCGGGCGGCATCACTCAGGTGATTCGTGCTTGGCGTGTCGACATTCATGGTAAACCCATTACCTTCCTTGATACCCCCGGTCACGAGGCGTTTACCAAAATGCGGGCTCGTGGCGCCAATGTCACCGACATTGTCGTCATTGTGGTCGCCGCCGACGATGGTGTGATGCCCCAAACCGAGGAAGCCATCAACCACGCCAAGGCCGCCGATGTAAAGATCGTGGTCGCGATCAACAAAGTGGACCTTCCCAACGCCAATATTCGCCGGACCGAACAACAACTATATGGCATGAGCCTCATCCCCGACTCGATGGGTGGTGATGTCCAATTTATCCAAACCTCGGCGCATACGGGCCAAGGAATTGATGAGCTTCTGGAAACCCTTGCCCTTGTGGCCGAGGTCGAGGAGCTCAAAGCCAACCCGAACAAAGCCGCCATGGGTGTTTGTCTTGAGGCACACATTTCCGAGGGTCAAGGCGTCATGGCCACCATCATCGTTCAAGAAGGCACCCTAAAACGGGGCGACATCGTGCTTTGCGGGGCCTCTTATGGCCGCGTTCGAGCCATGTACGACGACCACAATCGGCAAATCCAAGAGGCCGGACCGTCGATGCCTGTTCGGCTTTTGGGTCTGGATGAAGTACCCCAAGCGGACGATCCTTTCATGGTGGTTCCCGGCCTATCCGCGGCAAGGGACATCTCGGAAAAACGCAAGCAAAAGGCGCTCGAAGCGGCTCAGTTTCGCCGTCAAACCCTTAGTTTTGACAACCTTGGGATAGGCCCGATTGGAGAACTCAAGGTCATCCTCAAAGCCGATTTCCGCGGATCGCTTGAAGCCATCCGTAAAGAGATTGAAAAATTGCACCATGAAGAGGTCAAAATTCGGGTGCTGCACACCGGGGTTGGGTCAATCACAGAGGGCGATATTCAACTGGCCCTTACCTCTCCCAATGACACTATGGTGATTGGTTTCAACGCCGAACCGGACAACCGGGCTTTGGCTTTAGCCGATGAACGGGGCATCAAAATCCACACCTATGCCATCATTTACAAGCTGACCGAGGATGTGAAGTCCGCTCTAGAGGGCCGCCTCAAACCCAAGGAAGAAGTCATTCGACTTGGCCGAGCCGTTATTCGCGAAGTTTTCAAGGTTACCCATGTCGGGGCCATCGCTGGTTGCGTTGTTACCCAAGGTATCATCGAACGGTCGGCAAAGGTTCGAGTCATTCGTTCGGGTGTGGTGATTTTTCCTCCCGCCGAACGAACCGTTGGTTTGGATTCTCTCAAACGCTTCAAGGATGATGTCCGCGAAGTTCGCGAGGGCTACGAATGCGGCATGAAGATTGCCGGCTATGATGACATCAAGATCGACGATGTCATCGAGGCATTCAAGATTGAAAAGATCCTGCGCAAGCTGGATTAGTTTTTTGCCAAGGGGCCTTGTTCCCTTGGGCACCCTAGCCAAGGAGGCCCAATGGTCTTGGGCGGGCTAAAGGTTCGGTTGCGTGTGCGCGAGTCACGCAGCCTAAAGGACAAACGCCAGGTGGTCCAGTCCATCAAAGAGCGGCTCCGTAACCAGTTTCATGTGAGTGCCTCGGAAGTGGATGCGCTCGATTCTTGGCAAATGGCGGTTCTTGGATTCGCCCTTGTGGGCAACGAACACTCCGCCGTTCGTCACACACTGGAACAGATCGTCTCCTCACTCCGGGTCCATCCCAAGGCCGAATTTATCGACCATCGGATCGAACTTGAGACTTGGGACGACTGAGGAAATCAAGAACAGGAAGTTTGCGCCGTGAAAAACCACCGTCTCCCCAGAATCGCCGAAGTGATTCGCCAAGTCGCGAGCGAGACAATTCTTTTCAAGCTTAGCGACCCCCGGGTAAAGTTGGTAACGGTAACCCGTGCCGAGGTTTCCGGTGATTTGCAACATGCCAAGGTGTTTGTTTCCATCATGGGCAGTCCCAAACAGCAAAAGCTAACCATGCACGGTTTGGAAAGCGCCACCGGATTCATTCAGTCCGAGGTGGCCCGAAAACTGCAAACTCGCTTTACCCCCGCGCTTAAATTCATCATCGACGAAGGGGTTAAAAAAAGCATCGAAATCACCCGGCTCATTCGTGAAGGCCTAGGGCAAAACCCCGATACCGGAGAGCCTTTAATTGCGGGCGATTCTCCAGAAAACGACGAAGAAGGCGATTCTCTCGAAAACCCGGTTGAAACTAGGGCGGTTGAAACTCGAAATGAGGATGACCTCGACAAATCCCCATTGTCTTCCGACAATAAGCCATAGCCCCAAGGGGGGGATTTGTGGAAAAGCCCGCCCAGTCAGTTAGGGTGCGGGATTTGCTTTGGTTACCAAGGCATTTGGGCCAACCCAAAAAGCTTCGGCTTTGGGGTTTCAAATGCCACGGGCCTCATAACTCCAGGAAGGAGCGGAAGCGATGGCAGCCACCATGAGTCGTCCAAAGCTGGTTTCGCAGGTTGTCGAACAGGCCCCTGAAAATGACCTCACACCGGGACAACTATCCCTTTTTGAAAACCTCATCTACGCCATTTGCCGTGAAGACGCCGAGGTAAACCAAGCCAACGCCGCCTTTGAACAACTCAAAGATCGCTTCTTTGATTTTAACGAGATCCGTGTTAGCACCTCCCGTGAGGTGGCCACCTGTTTTGAGGGCTGTTCCGAACCACGGACCCGGGCGCTGAGGCTTATTAGCCTTCTCCAAGACATTTTTGAGGCCATTTTCGGTTTTGACCTCGAAAGCATAGCGAAAAAGGGTGCTAAACCCGTTCAAAAACAGCTTTCCCGGTATAAATCCGTAAACGATTTCACTTTGGCTTGGATTGGCCATCGGGTATTCGGCGAACAGACGATTCCCGTGGATTCAGGGATGCGGCGTTGTGCCGGCCGCCTTGGCCTTGTCGAGGCGGAATGTGCCAAAGATACCGAGGAAACTAGGGTCGCCCTAGAGAGGATGGTTTCCAAAACGAAAATGGCTTCCTTTGTGGGTGGCCTGCAGATGGTCGCCCAAAAATATTGCCATGAAATTCTGCCTGATTGCACCAAATGTACTCTAACCAAGGCCTGTCCGGAGTCGGGAAAATTTCTCCCACCGGTTCCGGTCAAGGTCGCCAAACCAAAAGCATCCAAAAAACCCCGATAAGCGCTTCGGGGACAACAATAGGCAATTTAGGTTGGTTGGCTGGGAACGATTTCTCGTTCCCACTTGCCCTCGAACTCTTTCTCCGGGTATTTCCGACGGTGGGTAAAATAGATTCCCAAAACGGAAAAATCGGTTGACTAGGAACGCTTTCAAAACAGGATTTCAAAACGGGAAGACGAAAAATCCCTTTCGGAGCCGTTTTGCCTTTTCGACCCTGTTCTGTTTGGCACTTTCCCTCGGCTGTTCTAGTATCGGCGTCAAAAAACTCAGCTTAGACAAAGCCTACCCGACACATAGGGAGGTGCTGGGTGTCATCGGCAGCTCTTATGTCCACCTTTCTGAGCGAACCAAACAGACCCTTCGGGAAAGCGACTTGGCCAAGGTGTATACCAAATCCCCCATGGAGGTGGCACGGACCCTCCATGAGGAGGTTTTGCTTGAGTCCACCGATAATCGCCTTTTCGCCCTAGCGGAAATTCACTCGCGTCTGGCTCTTTCCATGGGCAAACTAAGAAAGCCCGAAGCCATGGGCCACCATTACCTTGGGGCGGGATATGCCTTTCACTTTCTGATGGCCCATGATGCCTCCGTGGCGGGCAACGGAGAATGGGGCCCCCATCAACCCGTCGAAAAAGGCTCGATTCCTCCCGATCGAAAGCTCCAGCCCCAAGACATTTACGATCCTCGCTTTATCCAAGGTTGCCAGCTTTACAACCGAAACCTCTCGCATCTCCTCCGAGAAGTGGACCCGAAAACCTGGACACTTAAAATGCGGACAGGGGAAGACGACATTACCCTCTCACTGAATTCAAAACATCCCCGTGTTCCTATTTCCCACCTTGCCCGATTGACTCCTTGCGATGAATTGAAGGTCGAGGGAATTGAAACACATCATCGTTCCTACGGCCTTGGTGTTCCCGTGGTCCTTGAAACAAGCGACAAACCGGATGTTCCTTTTTCCAACCTCCACCTTGGCCAACCCCTTCATGCCGGGACGGCATTCCTTAGGTTTCCGGATCGAATTGCCGACCTCCGTATGGGGCACCCGTCTCCCATCGAATTGAATGATCCCATGAGTAAACCAAAAATAAAGATCTCAGGCCGAACTATCCCGCTCGAGACCGACACGACGACCGTGTTGGCTTCAACGCTTGCCCGAAGCGGCCTAGAAGGGCTGGACTATGTCGGCTTCCTTAATGCTAGCCGGATTCAAGACCGCTATGGACTTTACCTCCTTGAACCATACCAAAAGGGGAAGATACCGGTTATCCTGGTTCATGGCCTTCTATCCAGTCCAATTACCTGGACGACGCTCGTAAACGATCTGATGGCGGACCCGGATTTCCGCAAGAAATACCAGATTTGGGCCTATTTCTACCCGACCGCTTTGCCTTTTGTAATGCCCGCCGCGGATCTCCGGGACAAACTCCTTGTGACCAGGCACCAACTAGATCCCGATATGGAAGACGACGCCCTTGAGAACATGGTTTTGGTGGGCCACAGCATGGGAGGACTCATTGGTCGGATGCTCACTGTGGACAGCGGCAATGCTTTTTGGGAGGCCCTCAGTTCCAAGCCTTTTGCCGAGTTAAACTTTCAAGACGAAGCAAACCGCCGCGAGGTTCAGCGCCTTTTCTTTTTCGAGAAACACCCGTTGGTCAAGAGGGCGATATTCTGCGCGACGCCCTTTGGCGGATCCACCTTGAGCCCCTCTCCCTTGGGAAGGCTGGCTGCGTCGGTTCCGATGCTGCCCCATCAAGTGCGCGATCTGGGAGCCATGATCGCCAACCTAGATCCGGGGCTGCATAAACGGATGGTTAATGGCCATGTGCCCAACTCGGTCGAGTTATTGAACCCCAAATCACCCTTGTTGGCGGCACTGGCCCAAACGAAGCCCATAAATGTCCATTGGCACGCCATCGCGGGTAAAGAGCCTGGTCAATTTGGCCCGATTTATAGGGCATTGTTGGAACTCAACAAAAAAGATACGGGCGATGGAGTGGTCAGTTTGGAGAGTGCCACACTCGTTGATTCGGAATCTCGGGTAATCGTTCCGGTGGGGCACACGGGGGTCCACCAACACCCTCTGGCGGTTCGCGAAATCCGGCGCATTCTAAAAGAACACGCCATCGAGACGGTGCTGCCCAAAGGGGAGGTGGCCCCGAAAGATTCCCGCCAACGCAACAGCCGTAAACCCCATACTACGGTCGAGAGGGCAACCGGTCCGACCTTGGCCGAGTCGGCCCCGACAAGGATACCCCGGTAGACCTTGACCGTGAAGTGCTTCGTTTTGCCAAGGCGGCCAAACCCTCCAACTCAAATCCCGGGGCAAGGCACCAAGCCCGTGGCCCCGAGGAAGCCATCGATAGGGCTTTTTCCCAACCCGGAATATCCAAAAACGAATCATGCCGACGGCGGTCGCGTCCCAAAACCGAATCGAGAAAACTCCCGGGCCGTTCATACTCCACCACCAAAGTATCCTTAGGAAGCCCCGCTTTTTGGATCGCCTCATCAATGGCCTCGTCAAGCGAACCCAAGCGGTCGATAAGTCCGGCATCCTTGGCTTGGCGCGCGGTCCAAAGCCCGCCATCCGCCCGGTAACGGGGGTACTCCGCCAACCCGTCGGCCCCGGTAGGGCCAGCCCGTAACGCCTTTAGGGTCATCGTTTCCAAAAGCTTTCCCTTTAGGTGGGGCCGCCCTTCTTCAATGACCCCAATAAACTGTTGATAGCCATCATCCACAAGGTCCTGCCAAACCTGTTTTTCTTTGGGGCTCATGATCCGAAAGGGGCTCCCGGAATCTTTGATTTCACCCTGTTTGATGATCGTCACCCCAAACCCGAATTGTTTGGCAAGTCCCTCAACCGAGGGAAAGGAGACGAACACCCCAATGGACCCGGTCAGGGAACTTTTTTCGGCGAGGATCGGGTTACAGGGCATGGCCAAATAGTATCCACCCGAGGCGGCGATGGGGCCAATCGAGGCCACCATCACAATGGGGGTGCCGAGGTTGTCCTTGCCCGTCCCTTCTTTAAGCTTTTTTAATCGGCGATGGATCTCCTCACTGGCGGAGAGGGTTCCCCCCGGAGAGTCGATCCGCACCACCACGGCTTTGACAAGAGGGTCACTCATTGCCATGTCGATCTGGTCAATGGCATCGTTAATTAGGCCCTCCACCAGTACCGTGGCCACATGAATCACGGCGACTCGTTCGGCGGTTTGAACATCCTTCCTATGGATGTCTCCCCGAAGGGCATATTCCTCCATCAAGGGGAGTGAGGTGGTCTTACCGATCAAATCGAATTTCGGGATCGAACTGGCGATCCAGCCGATACCAAAAACAAACAAACCCACCCCAAATACAAACAGGCCGATTCCCAAAAGGATCGCTCCGCCAAGGCATCCCATGCCGGATGGGGAGGTTCGGTCACGGGCAGTCGATTCGGTGGACATGGGTTGCAAGGATCCATGAAGGATTGTTGGGAAGGATTTGTTCATTCTATCCCAAGAAACCCAATCGGCAGGGAAAGGTTCTCCCTTGGAAAATAGGACTGGCGACCAAGGCTTTTGAAAACAGCTAAAGAAAGGGCCAACCCTCGGAAAATAAGGCCGCGGAAAAAGGTTTTTGAAAACAG
Source organism: Gemmataceae bacterium (assembly GCA_009691815.1). Taxonomy (GTDB): domain Bacteria; phylum Planctomycetota; class Planctomycetia; order Gemmatales; family Gemmataceae; genus SYLG01. Next base: position 9,441 of record SIAL01000050.1, read on the forward strand.
ATAACGAAAACGGAAGAGGTCCGACTTATTTTGTCACACAGAAAACGACAAATATCTCAGTTAGGGCCCACCAAGGGCGGGTCCTGTTGGGGATTCCCTATCCGGGGTGGTATCGACTATTATTCCGTCTTGCCGGATATCGTTGGACATTGGGGCGGGAAAGGTCGCTTCCGTGGCCACGGGTTCCGCTTTTGGGGGCGCTTCTAGATCCTGATGTTGGGCGGGGATGAACCGCCATTGGGTTTGGGAGGTTTTTGGCGGCTTCATCGAAGCAAGCATGGGCCAAATCGCGGTCAAAAAGACCACAAGTAAACCACTGATTAAACCAAAATGTTCTTGAGTCATCAGGTTTTTCCCGAAGCTAGGCGAATGCCCAAGTCTGCTTCAGAAAAGGCGGGGCTCTTTAGAAAATCTGGAAAAGAAAAAAAGAAGGGAACACAATGGGGCTGCAAATCCCTTACAACTGGTCCATCCTCCTTTTGGCTTAGGCCTATTTGACGATTGGAACCGTGGTTCGGGTCTCGGCGGTTCGCTCCACCGACCCGATCTTGGCCGAGGAACGAATAATCAATCGGACGGGGCGGTTGACCATAAGGTCCTCGGAGAGCTTTACCGGAATGACAATGCGGTTTTGATCTCCGGGAATCTCAACCGGCAAAACTGTACCTTGTCCCTCCTCGCCAAAACTCACCTCCACCCGGACCGGTCCATCATACTGCGACAGTCGATTTACAGTAATGATAAGGCCAGCTTCGGTGCCTGGTCGCCATCGGCCAACGGCGGAGGCATTGACATCAAAAATCCGGTTGGGCACAAAGGTCACCGGAATAGGTTCAGAAAAATCGATCACACTCCGTTGGCCTTTTTCATCCTTTTCAAAGGTGTGAACCCGTAGCGACAGGTTGTATACTCCTGGCGGAATGTTGTTTCGGGCTTCAATCGTTACGGGAATAGAGGTTTCCTTGGCGGGAATAGAAAGTGGCCGATTGGCGATCGTTCCCTTGAGGCTAAATGAGTTTTGGTTGGGCATACCGGTGATGGAAATATCCGCCACCTCGGTAAATCGTTCACTCCTGTTGATTTTCAGCGTGAGATTTACCGAGCCTCCCGGCCCGATAATGTTAGCATCTTCCGCGACAGGCCCAACACTTGCCCCTAATGAGCTAAGGTCTCGATTGGAAACCCAAGTTCCTTGGTCCAGACGAACCAAAAGAGGCATAATCTGGTTGTTGTTGGGGTTGGGGTGAGCCCACAAAAGCGAAGCGGTGGGAATATCCCGAGAGGTTTCTTGGTCACCCACCCGGGCGGTCGCCCTTAGCCTAATCAGGTCGATCCCCTGAGGGGCTTTGCCGGAAGCGCTCAACAGTAAAAGTCCTTGGCGTTGACCGGGAACAAGGGTGAGGCCTTCGGTGGAAATTCCGGCGGGAAGGGCCAAGGGTTCGATCCGGATAGACCCAGTGAATCCTCCAAACCTTGAAACAAAAAGCATCAAGGCATTGGAGGACCCCGGACGAAAATTGAGCGCATCGGGTTGAACCTGATTGGCGGGAATGGCAACGATGGAGAAACCGGGGCGTTGGGGACCAAGCCGCAACCGATAGCCATAGCGGGGACCAGAGAGGATTTCCATTTCACGATGGGTAATCCGTATCAAGTAGTCACCGTTTTCGGGAACATTGAACAGACTCGATACTGGGTCTTCGCTTCGGGAGAAAAAGAGTTGAGGATGGAGAATTTCCGGATTGTCATCGAGGTCCAAAAGGGGTTGCGAGGGCTTCTTTCCCTTTGCGGGGACGGAAAAAACGGCCAATTGGAGGTCAAGGTCCGAGCCCAGCCGGTCTCCTAGTATCTCCACGGAAACGCGGTCCCCCTTCTTGGCGGTGAAGCGGTACCAATCCCTGTCGCGGGCCTTCTCAAACCAGCCAGCCACCTCGCACGGAGTGGAAACCGTTTGAGCCTTGGACCAGTCATCGTTTGATCCGCCATCAAGAATGACCGGATCATGGGCAATACCGATCAAAAAAGGAGCCGACGAGCCATTGGGGCCGGTGACCGTCTGTTCAAAGGAATCCAAAAACGCCATTCGGGGAAGCTTTACGGTCCGGTGTAAAAGTCCGGCGGAGGTTTCCGGGGCCGTTACTTCGATTTCGGTTTTCTCCATCCCCGACTCGATCTCGTTCACCCCGATTCCGTTGGGCAAATTCCAACCATATACCGTCACCTTGGCAGTTTTTCCCGCTTCGATGGCGCTTGGAAAAATCCCCTGTACCACAGGTTCGCTAGCAAGGCTTAGGTGATAAAACGCTTCGGTTCCACCCAGCACATAGGCCTGACTTGACAGCCTGGCAAACATCGTTCCGGTGGCGGCTGGGGTATGCACCAAAATGGTATCGTTTTCAAATAGGGCCCGCCCGGAAGCCGCCCGTTTTCCGGAGGGGTCAAATAGTTCCAGGGTAGCCGCGAGGCGACTGTCGATGGAACTGGTACGGAGGACAAATGTGAGTTTTTGACCTTTTACGGCTTCAACTTTGAAATAATCCACATCCGTTGGATTTTGGATCGAGCCGGTGATACCCTCGCCCTGACGCAATGGGAGGGCTTCGGCCAAATCGCCGTTGGGTTCCACCTCAACCCGTTCGGTCGCCTGATCGGACTTACTGGAACGAACCATTAGCATTCGGGGATTGCTCACCCCAAAAGTCCCGGTAAGCCTAAGGTCATAAAGGCCTGTGGGGGCATCATTGGGAATGCGTACACGAATAACCCAGAGCGATTGGTTTGCGGGAGTAGTCATCGGTGGGCGAGCCGCCGGGCGACCGGGAGGAGTGTTGGCCGCAACCGGAGGTTTGACATCCACTTTGGTAACGGAAACCATTTCCAAACCCGCCATGCCACTGACAATGCCTTGGATCTCTCCCATGGCATTGGTAGTTACCGTCAGGTCTGTTTCGAAACCAGGATGGACCGCCACCGGGGCGATGGAGAAAAGCTGATGGCCGGTTGGGCCTTCACGCAATTGGCCAAAGAGGAAAGGGGATAATCCAAACAGACCTAAAGCCAACAGGGTTTTGGAACAATTCTTCAGAATCAGACGCATGACAAATATCTCCGGTAAAGGAGGAACAGGCGAGGCAATGCCAAGGTAAAGGTGGGGCTTGGCAAATTTCGGAGGCAACCAAGGTACTTGGACCCTGTTATCCTAACAGAAAACAAAGACTTTGGGGCAGGGTATCTGTTTAAAAAACAGGAAATGCCAGCCAAACTCAACTTTGTCTTATTCCTCTCACTAGGTAATTCTGGATGCTTTCTCCTTTTTTGCAAATGGCCGAGCATAGGGAAAACAGCGCCTATCCGACCCCCTTCCCCGAGCCGAAAGATTTACAAAAGAATGAAACCAAGGCGAAAGGTGGACAGTCTAGACCGTTTTCCGAGGGCGGTGGCTTTTGAAGTATCAGGCACACGGAGTATGCCCACTCCTTTTCTTGACTCAGGGCAGACGCATTT
>SIAL01000051.1 GCA_009691815.1 Gemmataceae bacterium
GGTAGAACCGGCAACTTGGTCCGGTTTCTCAAATGGATGTAATAGGTGGGAAGACGCTCCATAATCGAAGTTTTGCTCTGGCTCGATTCGATTTCCAAATGAATCACCGCAAAACATTCCTTGGCCTTTTCCCCGGAGGCGTCCAGTATTGGCTCTGCGTTTGGATCTTGGCGAATTTTGAGCTTGGCCACCAAATCGAGGTGATGCCTTGAACCGTCCGGAGGATGGGGGAGCAATTCGGTTGGCTCCCAATGGACGGAATCCAGTTCCAAACGGTCGGCATAGGAGGGGAAAAAGAGCCGAAGGAAATCGGGGAAAAACTCTTTGATTAGGGTCTTAAACCGTTGATCATGATCAGGCATGGGGACCACCTCGGTTACGAGTATGGGGGGGAAATCCCAAGGGATATAACCAATTCCTATCCCAAAATCAGGAAAATGACAAGGCGGTCTAAATAAAACAGCATGAAAAAAGAGGGTACAGGAGTGGCCCCCGCCCCCGGAAAATCATCAAAAATGTTGGCACTTTCCAAAATAGGAGCTGGCAAAAGTGCGATTCCTATTCCTCAAATCAAGACAAAAAAGGTCCCCATTCACAAAGAATCTTTGGTCCTACCGGACTACGATTTGGCAAGGTCCAACTTTTGCCGAAGCAGTTGGGCGCGGGCTGTATTTCGCTCCTCGCTGTCCAAGGGACCACCCATGATTTTTTGCAAATGAGCCTGTTGAACCTGAATGAATAGTTCATCGAGTTGAGCCAACCCCAGCCCCGGAGCCTCACCCAAGGCCGTTGCGAGGCGTAGGATGGAAAGGCATTCTATCGCCTCCTCGCAACTCATTTGGGTTTCCGTTTTGATGGTTTCGCGAACTCTTTGAATGCGATCTTTGAGGGGCTGCTGGGAATCCGCTAACCAAGCCTGGCGCGCTTCGTTTTCATAGCGAATGATCTCCGGGATGACCCCGCCAAGTTCCTTAATGATTGTTGGTTCGGATTTACCAAGAGTAACTTGGTTGGAAATCTGATAAAAATGGCCCGAAGCTCGAGATCCTTCTCCATAAAGGCCACGCACCTCAAGGCTGATTTTTTGCAAAGCGCGGTAAACTTGCTCTATGTGCCGGGTGTGCTCAAGGGCGGGAAGGTGGAGCATGACGCTAGCCCGCATTCCCGTACCGACATTGGTAGGACAGGCGGTAAGATAGCCAAATTCTTCGGAAAAGGCATAGGAAAGTTTGGATTCAAGCTGGTTGTCCATGTCGTCAATTACGGCCCAAGCATTCTGAAGGTCCAAGCCCGACCGCATGACCTGAAGCCTTAAATGATCCTCTTCATTAACCATGAGGCTAATGGATTCGCCACTATTAAAAGCTACACCACGAGGTCCCTCTCCCGAGGCCATATCTCGGCTGATAAGGTGTCGTTCGAATAATACTTGGCGATCTAGCGCCGGCATGTTTGCCAGGTGGTGATAGTCAACATCAAACGAAAAAAGCCGGATTTTGTCACAAACCAAGGCTTCAATTTCGCCCTTTTGGAAATTGTTTGTGCGGTTGGTAAAAGGGTAGGCGGCAAGATTTCGGGCCAACCGAATGCGGGTAGAAACAACGATCTGCGATTGTGGACCGGTGGCATTGAGCCACTCCCCCGAGGATTGTGCAAGAGCATCAAGATTCATGGGAAACGGTTTCCTGGACGAGTTGTTGGATTTCGCGTTTGAGCCTTGCCGCCTCCTCGTATTGTTCCGAGGAAACCGCAACCGCCAGGCTGCGCCTTAAGGTCAAAAGCAGGTGTGCTTTTGTGCTTTCCAAAGGGGGGCGGCTTGGCCTTTTTCCTTTGTGGTTGATCTTAACATGGAGCCTTTGAATCAAGGGTGTAAGAGCTTTGCGAAAGGCTTCGTAGTCGTGAGGGCACCCAAGCCTGCCGTTGCTTCGAAATTCCATAAAACCGATGCCACAACAGGGGCAATCGACCTGTGCCATATCGTTCTGGCCCAAAAGGGCTTGAAGGAGGGCTGGGAGGTTGATTTGGGCTTTGGGAAGTGCTTTTTCTGCGGCACATTCCTTGCAAAGGTGGGATTTGCGCTTTTTGCCCCCAACAATGCGTGTAATATGAATGGTGGCCTGGGCCATGTCGCAATTTTCACAATTCATGGCCGCCTCCATTTCGGTTTTCCCGTCACTTGGATTCTAAAGTTTTAATAAGGTCGCGAAATTTTGCGGCCTCTTCGTAATTTTCCCGGGTGATGGCTCCTTGAAGTTCCTTGCCAAGCCGCGATAGCTCATCCTGATGATGGCGGTGTCGGGCAAGATTTAACGGAACCTTGCCATTATGTCGAGTCTCACCATGGACATTCTCCAACAAGGCCACCAAATCTTCGTGGAAGGTGTCATAATCAATAGGACAACCAAGCCGACCCGTGCTTCGGTATTCCGCAAAAGTGGTTCCACAATGCGGGCACGCCTGACTTTTTTCGCGTGGGCCACCCCCTCCGGTGAACACGGAATCAGGTTCCGGATGGCCTTTGGATTTTGGTTTTTTGACCTTTTTCCCACCGGCCAGGAATCGCTGGGCGCAATCTTCACACATATGCAACTCTTCGATCTTTTCCTCGGAAAAGATCTCGGTAATGTGCATGGTGGCAGGCTTTGGACAGCGTTGGCAGCGCAAAAGGATTACCTCGGGGGAGTATCAATTCCTCATTGTACGACTCGGGGAAGCGGTCAAAAAGCCAAAGAAACAAGGATCGAAAAGGAAATCTGAAAAACTTGGGGCAGCTGTCATCTTGCCCTGAAATCCTCTTTGGATTATCTTTGTTCAGCATGGATCTGACCACGGAAAAACCCAATTCTCCGCCGCAAACACGCTCCAAACCACCCATTTGGATCAACAGTTTTGTAATTTTGGGTATTTTAGGGCTTTGTTTTGGCCATGGGCTGCTCTGCCTGGCGCCTTTTGGGGGTTGGAAATTCTTCAATCACGGGTTTTCAGACCAACCCCTCTTAATGGGCAAACACCCCCTTCACCTTTATCATTCTGTTTTGGGAGCCAAGGGCCTTTTAAATCGTGGCAGTTCCACCTGCATTGATCCTTTTTTTCATGCGGGCTATCCAAAAACTCCCGTCTTTGATTCCGACAGCCGAATGCCTGAACGGGTACTTTTTTTGGCTTGGCGGTTTTTCCCTCCTGATGATCCACAAGATGCTACCGAGGATGCTACGGGTTCCCAAACCCCATGGGTCAGCCCAACGGAATTTGCCTTTGCCAACCAGGTTTACCTCGCCCAATACCTCGTTGGGGGACTTTGTGTTCCCCTGTTGTTTTTGGGAATATCATGGGCTTTCAAAAGGGATGGGCCCACGGCAATTTGCCTTTTGTTTTTGGGATTGGTCATTTGGTGGAGCCCCTTGGCCCGCGATGTGGAAAGGCATGGCAACGGGGTGTGGCTTTATGGTGGATTGTTGATGGCGCTTTGCCACGCCCTATTGGCTCGCTACAATCAGGGGCCAAGCCTTGCCATTTGGGCAATTTGGACAGTTACAGGATCTTTTTTAATATTAATTCAACCGACCTATGCGGTTTTGGCTATCCCCTTTTTCCTCGGTTATACCATGCGTGTCGGGCCCAAGCATCCTTGGCTTTGGCACCTTGGATTATTTTTGGGAGTTTTGTTTCCCCTTGTTATGCAGTGGAATTGGTTGGAAGATTGGGTCAGGTATTGGTGGATCCGACGGGCCGCTTCCCTAACAATCGTTCGCCCCGGTGCGGAATGGCTTGAGAATTGGAGCAATCTTGTCCGGCCCTGGGAACCATCATCCGCTTTTCCCTTGGGCCTTATCGGCTTCCTGTTTGTTGTGGGGTGGATCCAACTCCATCTAGGCGGTGCCCGGGCGCTGGGTAGAGCTTTTGGGGGGCCCGTTTTGGGTTTCCTTACTTTGGTTGGATTGGGCTTCCTTTGGGAACCGGCGCGACGATTGGAAACGGAAGGATTGTTTTTTGCCGCCATTTGGTTTGCCCTTTATCCTGCCGCACGAGGACTTTTAAGCACCATTTCAGGAAAATGGAGGGAAACGGACCGAGACTATTTTGTTCCCAAACTATCCTTGGCCCTCCCTGGCATTGCTTTGGTTGCTTTGGTCCTGACCATGGCTGGGCCAGGACTTTGGTCCCCTTCCCGCTTTACCAAGGGTCCGGATTTTGAAAACGCCGCCATGCAAGAAAAGTTTAACGGAGTCGTAGAAGGGCTGACTAAATTGCCCCTTACAGGGGGGCGAATCCTTTGGGAAGAAGCTGATGCGAAAACCCCTGAGGACTCCCACAGCTATTCTCCCTTATTGCCTCTTGTAACCGGTCATTCCTTTATGGGAGGTTTGGAATCCTCCGAGCTGATCGAACATTTCGGATCTGGCCTAGTACAAGGGCGGCTGGCTGGTATCGCTATCGAAACCATTTCAGATCGTGATTTGAATAATTACTTCACCACATTTAACATTGGTTGGATTGTCTGTTCAAGCGACGAAGCCATAAAACGGCTAACCTCCCTTCCAAGGGTTGTGCGTGAAGGTCAAATCGGGGGAAGACCCCTGTTTCGCCTTGACCGGACCCCGAGTTTTGTCCTTCGAGGTCAGGCGGATCTGGTCTCGGCCTCCCCGGAAGGGATAATTTTGGGCAACCTCCGTCCGGAGGATGGCCAAATTGTCCTGAGCTTTCACTATCATTCCCGATGGGAAGCGATTCCATCCCGTGTGATCGTTGAACGCGAGTTGGATCAATGGGATTCGATTCCTCTCGTCCGATTGAAACTGGATGGTCCCGCCTCCCGGGTGGTGCTTCGATACAAAAGGAACTGACCATGGATAAACTTCTTTCCCTCCTTGGAATGGGTTTGTTTTGTACTATCCCCATTGGAAAAGCTCACTCGGATTGGCCCCATTTCTTGGGGCCGACGGGAGACTTGCACGCCCCTGCCCTTGCCATGGGTGCTCCCAAATCTGCATGGCAAGTCACCGCCAATGAAGGTTTTTCCGGGGCTGTCACGGCAAATGGAAAGGTATTTCTCTATGGGCGATCAGAAAGGAATGAATTTGTCCGGTCTTTTGACCTCGCCACCGGAAAAACCGACTGGCAACAAACCTGGCCGGCGGTATACGAGGACAATTATAGTCGGGGAAATGGCCCAAGAGCCACACCTGTCTGCCACCAAGGCCTTGTCATTGTAATGGGACCTGAGGGAACACTTAGGGCACTATCGCAAGAATCGGGCGTTTTGGCATGGAAATGGAACCTCCCCGGGGGAATGATTCCCCGCGATGCATTCTTTGGTTATGGTTTCTCCCCGTCAATAATCCAAGGGAAACTTTGGATCAATCCCGGGGTTGAGGATTTGGGCATTGTGGCCCTTGATCCGAAAACGGGGAAAATTCTCCACCAAGTTCCCGGGCATAAGGCGGGGTATTCCACGCCCATCCCTTGGACCATTGGGGGGAAAGTTCACGGCGCCTTTGTCACCCGGGAGGGGTTTTCCCTTGTGGATGCCACAACCGCCGAAGTGCTCCATCGAATACCTTTTCGAGCGCGATCCGAGGCTTCGGTTAATGCCGCAACTCCTGTCAAGATTGGTCAAGGAGACAATGCGGGAATATTTTTGACAGCTTGCTATGCGACGGGAGGTTTGGCCCTTTCGGGAGCGGAAAAAGGGGCAAAAACCCTGTGGAAAAATGACTCGTCCCTTTCAAGCCATTTTGCCACACCCATTTACCACAAGGGCCACCTTTATGGTTTTCATGGGAGGCAGGAAGAAGGGGCTCAATTGCGTTGTGTTGAGGCCGAAACTGGCCTTGTCAAATGGACCGAGGACAGTTTGGGATGTGGCTGGGTAATTTTGTGCGGTGAGGAACTTGTAGTTGTGGCAGAGGATGGCACTCTTGCCATCGCCCCGGCAACCCCGATGTTGTTTCGACCTCGCCATAACTCCAAGCCTTTCGTCGGCCCGGTACGGGCGGCCCCGGCGGCGGACCGCGGCTTATTGTTGGTTCGGGATGCCAAAAACCTGCACGCAATGGCCTTTGGACCGAAATAATCTTCAACCCCTATTTTGGGTTTAGGACATTCGTTTTTACTTGGAGGACCGATTGGGTTCGTGATACAGTTCCGAGTCGGCGTGGCGGGCTTTCCATTCTCCCCAAGTCATTCTCTCGTGTTGAACTTCGGCATAGGGAAAGGCTTCACCACCGGGATACAAAGGCTGAAAGGTATCCTGCCAATAGCTCTTACCATTTGCCACCACCAGCATTTTCCCAGGACGGGAAGTGTGGGGGCCACCCATATCCAAGTTTGGTGGTTTGCCACTTGATTGAGTGAGAACCTTTACACAATCGTCAATGTCACAAAAAGTAACCGCAAGGCCGCTGGTTCCAAAAGTGGAGTCGTTAAAAACATGTTTATCCGGCCGGATAAAAGACTCCATGGACCACGCCTTGGCTTTCCCATCTCGAACAACCCCGATCACTTCCATCTCATCCCGGGGACGGGCCTGGATTTCCATGATCTCCGTGTAGGTTTTCGCTTTTCCATTTGGATTACCCGAAGGGGCAACCGGCTGCCAATTGCCTCTTTCGTTCCACACAAACAATCCGGTGGGAAAGGCCACGAACAACCCGATCAGGACATACCAGACCATATTCGAGGATTTGGGGGGTTCTTGTAATTCAGACATTTTCACTTTCTCTATCACCCATTGAAAGAACATTAACCACCAGGAAGTACCTCGTAGGCACTAATGATTTTTTGAACAAGTGGATGCCGAACGATGTCCGATTTTTCCAGTTGTACGATTCCGATATTGTCGATGTTTTGCAACCGCTTGACTGCGTCCGCCAAGCCACATGGGATACCTGCCGGGAGATCGACCTGGGTCAAATCCCCGGTGACAATGATCTTGCTTCCGTTACCCATTCGAGTAAGGAACATCTTCATTTGTTGGACCGTTGTGTTTTGACCTTCATCCAGAATGATAACCGCTTGGTTGAGGGTTCGGCCCCGCATATAGGCCAAGGGAGCAATTTCGATGATGTCGTTTTCGGAATATTTTTTTACCTGTTCGGCTTCCATCATGTCGTTTAACGCGTCAAAAAGAGGTCGGAGATAGGGATTTACCTTGGCGGCAATATCTCCGGGCAGGAAACCCAGTTTCTCACCCGCTTCCACAGCCGGCCGGACCAACACAATTTTCTTCACCAAACCTTGGCGTAGTTGGCTTACCGCCATGCCCACGGCAAGCCAAGTTTTACCTGTACCCGCCGGGCCAATACACAAAACGACATCGTTTTCGCGCATGGCTTGGACATAGCGTCCCTGCCCCTCGGTGCGTGCTCGAACCCATTTCGATGGGCCAACCCCGTCCGCTTTTTCGGTTTGAATCGGTGCTACACGCCCCTCCATTCCGCCAACCACGGTCTCAAGCGCGGCGCGAACATCCTCCACCTGAAGGGATCCCTGCTGCCTTAAAGTTTGGCGAATGATTCCGAAAACCCGTTCTCCTTGAACCAGTTGCTCATCCGTTCCCTTTAGCAGAATATGATCGCCCCGACCGGTAATCTGAAGCCCAAGGGTAATGCGAATCTCCCGCAGAAATAGATCCCGATTACCAAAAAGGAGAAATGCCTCCTCTCGACTATCGAGGTTGATCATGATTTCCCGTTGAGTCGTTTCCTTCATCTGGCGTACCTCACTTACATAATAGCGTGGGCGGATTGAGTAACCAAAAACCACCCAAGGGCAACGGTCGCGCCCAAAAGGATGGAGTCGATTACATCCAGTATACCGCCAAACCCGGGGATCATGGTGGAGGCGTCCTTGGTATGTAGGTCGCGCTTTAAGAGAGATTCGGCCAAGTCACCAAAAATACCTCCAATGCTAACAAGGATGCCAAACCCCATAGCGTGCCACACCGTGGAAAAGAGGGGAATGGCCGATCCTAGCCACCAATAAAACAAAACGCAAAGTAGCATCCCCAAACCCACTCCGCCCATAAATCCTTCCAAGGTTTTCTTGGGACTTAAGACCGGGGTGATTCGAGTACGACCAACAAATCGTCCCGTAAAATAGGCCCCAATGTCACACACCTTGGGAACCAAACAGGCAAGTAACAGCGCCGCCAGACCTGAATGGGGATCCATGGGAAACAACTCGGGGATCTGCAAAACGAGAGAACAGGGAAGACCGATATACAGGATCGACATTTGCAAAAAAGCCAGCCTTGGCAGGGCATTGGTCCGTTCCCGATAGAAAGCGATTTCTCCCAGAAACCCGCTCCAAAGGGCAAGGCCCAAGGAACACGAAAGCAAGATCCAACTCCAACCTTGAGAATGCACTGGGGCAAAATAGATCCCCAACGGGGCAAGGATTACGATTCCCATACACCAAAGGATCATCCAAGGGTGCGACCGCTGTTCGACGGGTAATAGCGAACGAATTTCAAAGACACCCAATAAGCAAGCACCAAAAAACAGCACATGAAGGATGGGAAAGGGATGACCTATTTTGGCATCCAACGCCACCAAACCGGCAAACACGGTCAGCATCATTAGGCCGAAAACAATGCGTGTTTTCATTCAGTGTTTCCAGACTGTGGTGAAAGGACAATTGGATTGGCTATTGATGATGGGGCAGGAATGCCTCCAAATCGTCTTACCCTAGACGCAAAATCCCGAAAAGCCTGATGCAAGGTGGCCCGGTCGAAATCAGGCCAGCAATTTTGGGTCACCCATATTTCCGCATACGAGATCTGCCAAAGTAGGTAATTGCTCACCCGCATCTCTCCCGCCGTGCGAATCAACAGATCCGGATCGGGCATGCCCGTTGTATAAAGAGCATCACTTATAGAAGATTCGGTAATCTGTTCGGGAGATATTTTTCCGGATTGCACCTGTTTTGCAAGGGTCCTGAACGCATCCATCAATTCGGTTCGGGCACCATAATTCACCGCCAGACACAACATCATGCCCGTGTTGTTTCGGGTAAGCTCAATCGTCTTGTCCAACTCGTTCAAGACCACTTCAGGCAAGCCCGATCGGCGACCAATCATCGAAAACCGCAGGCTTTGGGCCATGATTCGTGGCCGCTCGGCAACGAGATAATGACGAAAAAGCGTCATGAGGAAATCGAGTTCCTCTTGCGGTCGTTTCCAATTTTCGCTGCTCAGGCAATACAAGGTAAGTTGATGAATCCCCAACCGGGCACATTCCTCCACCGTCTCACGGACAGCATCCGTGCCTTTGGCATGGCCTTCCACCCTTGCCAACCCCTGTCGTTGCGCCCAGCGGCCATTGCCATCCATAATTATCGCAACATGATTAGGCAAACGCTCCGCATCCAAGCCCAAGGCTTGCAAATAGTCTGTCGACAAAGGTTGCCTCAATGCCCCAATCATAATGCCCCAATCATGCCTCGGCCCCACAATCCAACCAAATGGTTTGGACCCGATCCGGGCCAACGGAAACAACACCTACCGGACGACCGACAAGCTGTTCCACTCGCCGAATATAGGCATGGGCCGCGGCCGGTAAATCCGAGGGCTTTCGCGCCGTGGTGATGTCTTCGGACCACCCGGCAAGGGTTTCGTAAACAGGTTTGCAGCGGGCTAAAATGGCCGCATCCGAGGGAAATCCCGTCACCGGCTTGCCGTCGATTTCATAGGAAGTGGCGATTTTAAGCTCATCCAATCCACTAAGCACATCCACCAACATAAGGCACAAGACATTCGCGTCGTTTAGGTTCGCCGTATGTTTAAGGGCGACCGCATCGAGCCAACCCACTCGCCGGGGGCGACCCGTAACGGTGCCATATTCCCGGCCGATCCTTCGAATCCTTTCACCCAGCCCCTCCGGGCCATCGAGAAGCTCCGTGGGCATAGGGCCGCCGCCTACTCGTGTCGTATAGGCTTTGACAATGCCATAGGTTCGGGTGAGCCTGCTTGCGGGAAATCCCGACCCGCTCCAAATGCCCGCCGCGGAACTGTTCGAACTGGTCACATAAGGGTAGGAGCCATGGTCAATATCCAACAAGCTCCCCTGTGCCGCCTCGAAAAGGACTGAGGTATTTTTGCCGACACAATCCGCCATGATGATTTGGGTGTCACGGATGTTTTCCCGCAGGATGTCACCAAAGGCTGCGAATTCGTTGGCCAGTTCGACGGGGTCGAATTGTTTGGCGTTTGGGTCGAGGGCACGGAAAATACGATTTTTCCGATCCACAATGGGGATTAGCTTAGCCAGCAGGCCCGCCTTATCCAACAGGTCCCCCATCCGAACGGCCCACCTACGGCCCGCCTTGTCCTCATAGCAGGGACCAATACCGCGCCCGGTGGTCCCGATCGCCTCGGAGGACCCCCTGTCGGTTTCGCTTAGCCGCTCCTGTTCAAAGTGATACGGGAAGATGACATGGGCGCAGGAACTGATCAATAACCGGTCCTTGCCATTCACCCCACCCTGAGTCAATTGGGCCAACTCTTCAAGGATTCGGGGCGGATAGATCACCACCCCATTACCCACCACCGCCGTTGCAGTCGGACAGAGGATTCCGGTGGGAAGGATGGAAAGTTTGAAGGTTTTTCCTTCAAACTTTACCGTGTGACCGGCGTTGGCTCCCCCATTGAACCGAACGACATATTGGTGTTTTGGTGAAAGAACATCGACAATCTTTCCCTTGGCCTCATCACCCCATTGCAAACCCACAACACAGGAAAACGCCATGAATCGCTGCCCTTCCAAAGGCCGGTGCCGTCAGCCGGTCCCATTAGACCAAGGTCAGCTACCGAACCCATTGCCCCACAAAAATCTAGAATCAATCAACCATTATATTTAGGCATTCAGGCAGGTATTGGCAATTCCACAGTTTTGCACTTTGGGATGGCCTTAGGCCACCGGGATCCAGCCAAATACGGTTTTGATCCCCGTTAACACGGTTTGAATGGCCATGGCCGCAAGGATCAATCCCATCACCCGGCTGATAATGCTTGCACCGGTGGAGCCAATCAATGACTGAATCACCCCGGCGTATCGAAGCATTAGCCATGTCGCAAACAGGATTAACCCAATGATCCCCGCTATCGCAAAGTTCATTAACAGCGAACTGCCATACTGTTCGGCCATCAGGACCACTGTCATCATTGATCCCGGGCCGGAAATTGCGGGAATGGCCAGCGGATAAACCGCCATGTCGTGCCCCTCTTCGGGGCTGCCCTCTTTATGCCGGTTTTGTGTATCGAAAACCATCTGCAGGGCAAAAATAAACATCACAATCCCCCCCGCAATGCGAAAAGAGGGTATTTCGATCCCCAATCCCGACAGGAGAGCCCCCCCCGCGAAAAGGAACCCCACCAACACTCCAAAGGAAACAATAATGGCCCGGCGGGCAATGCGTCTCCTCAGAATCTCTGTGGAGTCTCGTGTAATGGAAAGATAAAGGGGCAAAGTCCCCATAGGGTCAATGACCACAAAAAGCGTTACAGCAACCTTTACCAGTTCTTCCCACATGAGGGTATTATCCCCGGAAGTTGGACTCAGGCGAGCTAATTACTTGGAACTCTCCAAATTGTTTCCCAATTCCGCCTGTCCCTTTTGGGATCCAAGGACTTGGCCCAGCCACCGAATTGACGCCGGGGCCATCCGCGCCGCTGTGCGAACACTATGCCGTCCTCTGGGCGAATAGTCCAAAGTGATGGAAACCCCCGTTCCCTCGGCGGCATCGAGAAAGGTGGCCACCTGGCTATCAATGTTGAACTGGTCCTTGCCCGCCGAGGCGATGTAAAAACTCAATGGATATTTGGAGTTGTCATGTTTGGAAACCAGCTCGGTTGGGTTTTCCGCCCCAAGTTTGGCGCCAAGGTCAGGGTCCCGACGGTCGTAAAGCGGATCGAGCATTTGCTTTAGGCGAATGGTGACCAACCCGCCAAAGAACTTGCCCATCGGCTCGAGCCCTCGGGAAAAATCTTCTCTGAATTGCCAATAGCCGGGGACATATTTCCCCAAATAGCTGCCCCGGGTGTTTTCATAGCGAATGTTCAAGGCCGGGAAAATCCCAAGGCAAGTGGCAAACTGGTGGGGATATTTCAAAGCGATTCGCGCCGCCGATCCACCACCCATCGACACGCCCCCAATGATGCGGTTTTCCCGGCCAGGGGCAATCGAATAGTTCTTTTCAATGAACGGAACAAGATCATCCAACAGCATATCTTCGTAGCGACCTGCCTTGGTATTGGCGAAAAAGCTGCCGGGGCTCTGGAATAGTGGTTGATTCTGTAATTTGCCATCCGGGGCGACAATCACCATGGGGGGTAGCGTCCCATGGGTAATGGCGCAATCTATCGGGCGAATGATGTGGTCGATCAGGCAATTTTCATCCTGAGTGAAGCCATGGAGCCAATAAAAAACCGGATAGCTGTTTTCCGGGTTGTAACCGGGGGGCAAGTAGACATAGGCATCTATCGGTTTGCCCAAGGCCTCGGACCAAAGGCGATTGTCCCGAATGGTATTGTTGGTATAGTCCAACACCTCTCCCGCCATACCGCGGTTGATCAGTTTGAGTTTGAAAGGTTTTTTGGTCAAAAAGGGAGGAAGTGCGGCAACGCTGGCCAAAGAGGCTAGGCCAACCAATAACATAAAAAGGTTCTTATGCACAAAACAGACCCCTAAATCCGCTCAAAATCAACCCAAAATTCGATTGAGACCTATCTTCCCTTCCCCGAACTCCTTTTGAAAAAGAAATCCCACGGGAAACAAAACAAACCTGAGGGCTTTGGGTTGGATGTGCCGAAAACTCCGGTTAGGATTAC
>SIAL01000052.1 GCA_009691815.1 Gemmataceae bacterium
ATTCGGCCTCCTCCTCGGCCATTTGGGGGCTGGTGGCCTCCTTATACTTGGCTGGAACCTTACTCCGATTGGCAAGATTCAACCTAGAACGCACCCGCCAAGACAAGGCGGATGGCAAGAAATTTGTAGGACTGCCTTCACCAGCTGCGGCCGGCTGTATCTGTGGGATTGTCTTGATTCAGGGGCGAATGGTATTGGACCCTCCTTTTGCCACCTGGATACCCGGTTTTTCAGAGGGCATGGTAAAAATGGCTCTAGTCGCGTGCCCCATTGCCGCGGCTTTCATTGCCTTTTTGATGATTAGTCGAGTCGGATTTCCCCACCCTACTAGGAAAATATTGGGACCGAATCGTCCCCAAAACAAAAAAGGGCGTGGTCGATGGGTTCCATCGTCGGTCGCTTTGATTGCCTTAATTGGTTTTACACCTGTTTGGATTCGTAGTTTGGATATGATGATTGCTCTCGCTTTTTGGTGGTTTGCTTTAAATGGCCCTTTTCAAGCACTTTTGCGGAAAATCCAAAAGAAATCCCCTTTCATCGAATTACCCGCTAAGTTGGACTAGGTACGATTTCTGTTCCTACCATGCCACCCTTTGCCAATCGGAAAGTCGTTCATGTTTACGGGTTTAATTCGTGAAATCGGCAAGGTTGTGACCCTATTGCCCATGGGAAAGGGCAAGGCCTTCACCGTTTTATTACCAATCCTTGGACCCACCGCAAGGATTGGCGACAGTATTGCCCTCAATGGCGCATGCCTTACAGTTGTAGCCCTCAATGGGCCAATGGTTCAATTTGAATTATGCCCGGAAACCCTGAATAAAACCAACCTGAACTTCGTTCGTGAGGGGGAGCAATTGAATGCTGAACCGTCGTTACGCCTCGGCGATGTAATGGGTGGCCACATGGTTCAAGGTCATGTTGATGGGAAAGGCGAATTGCTTTCAAGGACGCTAAACGACACTTGGGAAACTTTTTGCTTTTCTACGCCACCTGAAATGACCAAGTTGATCGCCCCCAAAGGTTCCATTGCCGTGAATGGGGTCAGTCTTACCGTTGTAGAATCCTTTAGTGACCGTTTCACGGTGGCCCTCATTCCCCACACCCTAGCGGAAACTAACTTTGGTACAATGAAACCGGGTACCCCAGTTAACCTGGAGTCTGACATGGTTGCCCGTTATGTCCAAAGGCTTCTGGCTTACTCTTAAATAATTAGGATTCTATCTTTGACACAACCAATTCGCCAAACTATTTCCTATATAAAAAACATCTTGGCTATTTATGCAATTGATCCCAAAAACAAATTGGGCCAAAACTTCTTAATTGATTTAAATACATTAGATCTGGTTATTGCAGCCGGCAATCTTTCCAAACAAGATGCCGTACTCGAAATTGGCCCCGGCACGGGAACGCTTACGCATAACCTTGTGGAACAGGCGGGTTATGTTCTTAGTGTGGAAATTGACAGCCGTTTTGAACCCATTTTAAAAGAATTAGTGCCAAGCGAATCCCCTTTTGAACTTCACATGGGAGATTTTCTTGCCTCCAAAAACCGCTTAGATACCCAAGTTTTGGACAAATTAAAAGCAGGGGCGGAAAAGTATGGTTGCACCCAATTCAAATTGGTGGCGAACCTGCCTTACTCCATTGCAACGCCCGCCATCATCAACCTTTTAATGAGTGATATCCCTTTTGAGCGGTTGGTGGGTATGGTTCAATTTGAAACAGCGGAAAAAATCGCTGCAAAACCAAACACCGACCCCTATTCGGCCATGTCGGTCCTTATTCAAAGCTTGGCGGAATGTCGAATCCTAAGGCGGGTTCCGCCAACCGTCTTTCATCCCAAACCCAAAGTAGATTCCGCCATTCTGGAAATCATTCCAAACCCAGATAAACGAGCCCATTTGTGCAATCATTTATCCACCGCGGATTCTCCGATGGGAGGGCCGAATCGGTTTCGGATTTTCCTTCGAGACCTATTTCTTCATCGCCGAAAGTCTTTACGCCAGGCACTTGCCAAAATGCCAATGGGGACAACCATCCTTAAACCATTACTGGATAAATTGTTGATCACCCAACAATTGACCCCGGAAATTCGGGCCGACCAACTGGATGCCCACCAACTTTTAACATTGGCCAAAGGTTGGTGGCAAATCAAAGATTGTGTTGATCCTATAAAAGGATTCATCGAGGATTCGTTATTGGACGAGGCGTAATTGGCGAATTTGTTATTGGATGAGGCGTAATTGGCGAATTTGTTGGAGAATTTTCTGAAGGGTCGTATTTACGGTTTTCTCATCCCGATTTTTGGCCGCTTGTAACAAAAGGTTTGATTCCAGAGCCAAGTCCGGGGCTATTTTTGATAATGATTCTTTGGCTGCAACGGGTACATCGGAGGCATTATTCAGCAAACTTGCAGTTTGGGCCATCCCTTTTGCCGCCATCTGCAAAGCGTCCCAATCGTTGGTGTAGTAGCATTCTGTTGCTACCGTAACTTGAGAACGAATACGGACCAAAAGTTCGGCATAGGGCCTTGGACTGCCATTTTCGGGCAATGGTGCAATGGTCGTATGGTCCGCCGTGGTCGCCGCACAGCCAACAATACTCAAGAAAAAACCAACTTGAAGGATTCGGCAAGATAGGTGGTTTAGGATTTTTTTTGTCTGTTTCATAATTCCTTCCCCTCACAAACCAAGCACTCTGCTTATTATTAGCAGATAATTTCCATTTGGGAACCCCGGTCGTCCTTGCGTACCACCTTACGGGAACTAGAATTAGAGGAAGCCAACCAAGGTAGGATTGATGAGCAGTTCCGCATTTGCCGACCCGGATGATTATTTTACTTCCTCCCGAATGAGTTTCGGCGACCACCTAGAGGAATTGCGCAAGCATCTGATTCGGGCCGCCATTGGCTTTAGCGTGTGCTTAATTTTCAGTTTTTTTATCGGAACAAAAGTCCTTGGAATCATCAAAGAACCAGTTGAAACACAGCTGAAAGCCTTTAACCAAAACCGAATTAAGGAATTGGGCAAAAAATTGGAAAATGGGGGCCTTTCCCCCGATATGGTTGCCGCAAACCTACCCTCACCTTTTTTTCATTTTGCGATTCCTAGAGAAGTGTTAACTGCGGCCCTGGCCGGTAACGCCAATCTGCCTTCGGAATTTGTTTGGAAAACAGAAGAAAATAAGGACCAAATACTGCCAAAACCGATTGACATCAAAGATTGTGTAGTTATCCCCCTTGCCGTTTATGATCCGGTACGGATGGGCCTTGGAATGGATGAAAGCATGAGAGAAATCAGGGGAGAAAACCAACTTATTACGCTTTCCATCCAAGAACCCGTGATGACTTACTTCAAAGTCTGCGTGGTCACCGGTTTGGTTCTAGGGAGTCCGGTCATATTCTGGGAACTTTGGTCTTTTGTAGCTGCCGGTCTTTATCCGCATGAAAAAAAATATGTTTTTCTTTACTTGCCATTTAGCCTTGGCTTATTTCTAGGCGGTATTACTTTATGTCAATTTGGAGTAATGCCGATTGCCATTAGCGGCCTTTTAAGCTTTAATGAATGGATAGGATTAAAACCTGATCTTCGATTAAGTGAATGGCTAGGATTTGCCATTATGATGCCACTTGTATTCGGAATTTCCTTCCAAACCCCCCTCGTTATCCTTTTTATAGATAGCATCGGTTTACTTGATGTAAGAACCATTCAATCCAAACGGAGTATGGTGTGGTTCGCCATGGTCATTGTTGCCGCTGTAATCACGCCTTCCGGAGACCCTTTCAGTTTACTGATGCTCTGGATTCCATTGGGGCTCCTGTTCGAATTGGGCATTATTTTGTGCAAGCTCAGGCGTCGAGGGAGCGACTTGAATATTGAAGTTCCGGATCGGAATGAAGTTGTGGGGGTTTGATGGCTATTGGATCTGAAGATTTTTTGTTGACAGAATTTCGGGAACGCCAAGAGGATATTGCCGGGCCTTCCAAAGCGTTTTTAGTGGGTGCAGGTCCTGGTAACCCTGGTTTAATGACCCTTAGAGGGGCGGAAGTTCTCTCCGTGGCCGATGTGATCCTTTATGACCGACTTGTGGCTGATTCCCTGTTGGACCTTTGCCAACCCAGCGCGGAACGAATTTGTGTTCAATCCTTGGAAGGAACTCACCCCCAACGGTGGCCTGAAATCTGTCGCATTTTGGTTGAAAAATCCAAATTACACAGAGTTGTGGTCCGATTAAAAGGGGGCGATCCGTTTTTGTTTGGCAGGGGAGCCGAGGAGTGCGAAGCCCTTTTAGCCGCCAATATCCCGTATGAAGTAGTGCCCGGGGTTAGTTCCGGAGTAGGTGCCCCTGCTTGGGCTGGCATACCGGTTACCCACAGGGACATCTCCAGCTCTGTTGCCTTTGTCACCGCTCATGAACTTGGCTCCCAAGAGACCCGAATGGATTGGCAAGCGATTGCTGCTTTTCCGGGTACGCTTGTGTTTTTCATGCCACTTCTTCAAATTCAAAACTTAAGAACTCGGCTTTTAGACCATGGGATGGATCCCGATATCCCCGCCGCCCTCATTGAACGGGGCACCCTTCCCGACCAACGAGTGGTGGTAACTACTCTCGATCGGTTGGTTGAATCCGCGACCGGTTTAACATCTCCCACCCTGATCGTGGTTGGTCCGGTTGTGAGTTATCGAGATAAAATTGGTTGGTCAGAAAAAAGGCCATTAGCCGGAATGCGGATCCTTCTCACCCGGCCGGAACATCAAGCCGCGGCAACAATAGCAACATTTACCCGACTTGGGGCCTTGGTTGAAAACCAACCCTTAATTGGGATAGGACCATCGCCAAATCCGGAGGCATTTCATCAAGCCCTAACGCATTTGAACGAATACGCTTGGGTGGTTTTCAGCAGCATCAACGGCGTTAGGGCCTTTTTTAATGCCCTAAAAGCCCTTGGTAAAGACTCCAGAGCATTAGGGTCCTGTCGGATTGCTTGTATCGGCCCATCAACGGCAAATAGCTTGGCGGAATATGGCATAAAAGCCGACCTTGTTCCGCAGGAATTTTCCAGCGAAGGTTTAGTTTCCGAACTTGAAACCAGCTGTTCCGGGCAAAAAATCCTTTTGATTCGAGCGGATCGCGGCAGGGACATTTTGCTCCAAAAATTGGCCAAAGTCGCTACTGTTCATCAGGTCAAAGCCTACTCCCACCAAGATTTGCAAACCCTTTCCCAAAAACGATTCGACGAACTGGAAAACGGAAAATGGAATTGGGTTGTTTTGGGCAGTTCCACCATTGCCCATCAATGGGCAAAACTTACCAAGGACCTTCCCCAAAACCCTTTGCCCAAGGTGGCCACCATTAGTCCGATTACCGCGGCGGCAGCCATTCAAAGCGGCCTTAAACCCGTGGCAATTGCCAAAGAGTTCACTTTCAACGGGATTTCAAAAGTTTTAGCAACTCAAAATCAATAACAACAGACCAAAAACCGGGTCAATGTACCTAAGCTAGATCTCTTGAGGCATCAAACCCCAAGAAAAATACAACCCCCGCACTTATCAATCCAAGAATATCAAGCACCATGCTCGTCCCTCCAAAGGGACTTCCAACTACCAAATCCAGCAAAAATAAGACAAAAACCAACCCCGCAGTTCCCATGGAACCGAAGCAAAACCATTTCTCCATATTAGGTTGCCTCGCTTGAAATCTACCGGGCCAAATGCAATAAGCCAACACTTACCAAGTGCTGTACATGGTGCGCCTCTGAAGTTTGGAATAGAGCTTCTTGTCATGATTTCCATAGTACTTTTTTTCCTGATCAAATTAGCCTTGGGTCTTGGAAAAATTGGTACAATCCGAAACTTGAGACCCCCTACTTGAGTTTTCAATGCCACCACCTTCGTCTGGCCATCCCAAAATTGGCCAAAGGTTGGTCATCTGTTTTCCCTTTTTGATCGGATGGCGTTGACGCGAAGGGCCTGTTTCGTTTCTTCTATAGGGGCGTGGGTTGGGGAACTCTTCTGATCTAAGGCCGCCTAGTAAATCGCAATTATGAAAAGATGCCAGGGATGGCGCAATGAAAAATTTTATTCGCGTGCTGCAGTTTGCTTGGCCCTATAGGGGTCGGATTGTAGCTTCCTTTGGGTGCGCCTTGATGGCGGCAATCCTCTGGGGGCTTAATTTCACAAGCATTTACCCCTTTCTAAAAACCCTCCAATCTGATCAAGCCCCAAACCAATGGATTGCCACTTGGCTTCAAACCCTAAACACCGAAATTGACGCGGCGGAAACGGTTCAAACCCGTTTTCAAGCACGGGAAAAAGAGATCGAAGGCATAACCGACCAGAAATTTGCCGAAAAACAATTGCGCGAGTTAACCTCGGATCAGGTCCGAAATGATACCAAAATCCAATGGCTTAGGAGCAAAAAACATTACCTTCAGCTGATCAAAAAGAATGTTGTGGATCGACTACCCGATGACACTTTCCAAAATTTGTTGTGTGTCGTGGTGGCTGTAATCATTGCCGTCACCCTGAAATGCCTTTTCGAAGTGGCCCAAGACTGTTTGGTTGGAAGTGTTATCAATCGGACAATTTACGACTTGAGGAATCGCTGTTTTGGCCATGTCATTCGTCAAGATGTCGACCACTTTAACGAACAGGGTTCCGCGGGACTTATGGCCCGATTTACCAACGACATGGATTCGTTGTCCACCGGGATGAAAACCCTTTTTGGTCGGGTTATCGCAGAACCCCTTAGGGTGGTAGCCTGCATTTTACTGGCTTGTTTAATCAGCTGGCAACTTACCCTGATGTTTCTTATTATTGTTCCAGCTGTACTTTTGGTGCTGGCCCGCATTGGTCGCACAATGAAACGGGCTACCCGAAACCTCCTTGAAAGAATGTCCAAGATTTTCCAAATCCTTCAAGAATCCTTCCAAAGCATCAGGACTGTGAAAATTCACACTGCCGAAGCTATGGAAAGGCGTCGATTCCTTGTTGCGATTCGGGATTACAAACACCGGTCTAACATTGTTGTTTACCTTGATGCCATTGCTGGCCCTATTGTTGAGGTTTTAGGCGTTGCGGCGGTTGCTTGTGCTTTGTTGGCGGGGGCTTTTTTAGTCCTTCGCCATGAAACCTCGCTTTTTGGTATCCGGATGTCGGAACAACCCATGGACCCAGAGGCATTGATTCAGCTTTATGTGCTATTGGCCGCGGTTTCTGACCCGGTAAGAAAGTTATCAAGTGTTTTCACGAAACTTCAGGCGGCCTGGGCTGCGTCGGATCGGGTTTTTGAGATTCTGGATAATGTCCCTAAAATCTTGTCCAATCCAGTTGGTTTGCGACTAGAAACCATTGCGGGGAACTCTCTTGGGATCCGGATTGTGGAGCAACAGGGTGATCTTGCTCCATGGGTGGAACCGTCCGACGAAACGCCTTTCCTCCGCTTTCAGGAGGTTGGTTTTTCTTACCACCCAGGCGTTCCTGTTTTAAGGG
The DNA here is from genome assembly GCA_009691815.1 of Gemmataceae bacterium. GTDB lineage: Bacteria > Planctomycetota > Planctomycetia > Gemmatales > Gemmataceae > SYLG01. Next base: position 7,491 of record SIAL01000052.1, read on the forward strand.
ATGTTAGTTTTGATGTAAAAAAAGGCGAGACCATTGCGATAGTTGGTCACAATGGCTGTGGTAAATCCACCTTGTTCAGTCTCCTACCCCGATTTCATGACCCGGATCATGGCTCCATTCAAATATTTGGACACGATCTAAGAAAATACCACTTAAGGAGCCTACGGCGCATGGTGGGATTTGTTTCCCAAAACGCCGTTCTATTTGATGATTCGATTTACGCAAATATCTGTTACGGGCTAAAAACCGTATCGAAAGAACGCGTTGAAGAGGCGGCCAGAAAAGCCCACGCCCACGAAATGATCCTCAAATTGCCCATGGGTTATGAAACGGTGGTTGGGGAAACCGGAAACCGGCTCTCCGGCGGCCAACGGCAAAGAATTTGCCTTGCTAGGACTATACTTAGGAACCCTCCTATTCTCCTTTTGGATGAATTCACAAGCCAGTCCGATCCCGAAAGTGAAACGCTTATTCACAAAGCAATGGAGGATTTCATTCGAAATCGAACGGTTTTCATTATTACCCATCGTCCCGCTTCGGTTCACTTGGCCGGTAGGATTTTAGTCTTGGAATCTGGCCGAATTGTTGGCCTTGGTTGCCATGCTGATCTCCTGCAATCTTGTATCGCTTACCAGAAATTTTACCAAAGTGATTACCGACGCAAAACCGCTTAAATATTCCAAAACAGCTTGCGATTCCGCAACATTTGTGGCTTGTTGTATTGCTGCAGCCATAGGCGTTTGGTTTTTATTTTTTCAAAATTTGGGAGACCGAGACCTTTGGAGTAGCCACGAAGCACGGTCTGGTTTGAATGCTAGGACGATATTGGAGACCGGGATTTGGTGGTTGCCCGGACGGACGAACGAATTTCCCGATGTCCAAAAACCTCCCATGTATTATTGGCTCGTTGCCCTTTTTTCGGGCGACGAAAACGGTGTCAATAGTTGGACCATTCGCCTTCCTTCCGTTTTGGGGGCTTTGGGTTGCATCCTTTCAGTCGTCTTAATTGGTCGAACGCTTAACGAAATAAAAACGGGCTTATTGGCCGCACTTGTGCTTGCTACCGCTGTTCATTTTGTCTGGTCAGCCCGCATAGGTCGGATCGATATGCCTTTGGCGGCGGCAACCACCCTTTATGGGTTATTCGCCATTCGCTATGTACTTCACTATTCCACATGGGATTTGGTTTGGGCTTCCCTTTCGGTGGCAATTGCCATTTTGTTCAAAGGCCCAATCGGCTTGGTTTTTTGCGGGGTTACCGCCTTTGCCATTTGGTTTTCCCTTGCAAGAAACACCCAAACTCTTTTTGGATTGTCCTTTACAGGATTTTTGGGGGGAACTTTAACATTACCATGGTTCCTTTATGCCCATTTGGTAACGGAAGGGGACTTTAGTAAACATTTTTTCATTGAACACAATTGGGATCGAGGTTTAGGCACGGGCAGACTTCGCTCCCATCCCTTTTGGTTCTATCCGGTCCAATTCCTTTGGGACTTTCAGCCTTGGCCAACAATTGGATTGATTCTAGGCTTTTTTAATTTTAAACATGTAAAGCAACATATTTCTAGGATTTTTGAATTTAAATCAATTAGATATTTTTCTATTATTTGGTTACTATTGTTACTTTCAGCTCTATCTATTAGCAATTTTAAAAGAGCAGACTATCTTCTTGTTGCATATCCTGCTTGTTCATTGCTTCTTGGATCATTTTTAAATTCAATTTCAATATACAACACTTCAAAAATACATAGATTTATTTTTTTATTTTCAATATTTTCTGGTGTCTGTACAACATTTTTAGTTTTATCATGGCTAATATTTGTAGACATTCCAAATCAAGAACCGTACCGAGATGCTATAATTTGGGCCAAAAAAATTAACATGGTAATACCGATCAAAGAACCCATCCTCTTTTTTGGAGAAGAGGCCCACTCTTTAGCTTTTCATTTGAATCGCCAACATCGTATTTTGGGGAAACCTGAAGAATTAGCGGCCGCTCTTTCCTTCGAAAAACCCGTTTGGGTGGTTACCAACCCGGAAGTTTTGATCCTTTGGCCCAGTGGGCCACCAGGAACAAAGTGGGAAAAGGTAGATTCAAACACCCAAAATGGGGATGGTCAGGCCCACCATAAACCATTAATTTTACTTAAAGCTTTTCCCCCTTGAAACTCCCGGTGATTTCTTGAGTTTTCCTGATAATTCACCCGCCAAATTACCAATTTCCGCACTCCATGTTCTCCTCTTGGATAGTGGGCAAGAGGCAATTTTTAGCATAATCGATTGGGAAACCAGAGCCCAATCGCTTGGATTCTCAATTATCATGACAACCCTTCCCATAGATGCCGATTGGGGACAATCCGTCGAAAAGGGTAAAGCAAACATTTTGTGCCCATGGGTTCTTTTAGTACCAAATGGCACCAACCCTAATTTGCTGGATTGGATAAATAATAACCGAGACCTGTTGGAAGCCTTGGATGGGGTCACTTTTCGGCGAAAGGGTGGAAAATCCCCTTGGATATTATGGCTCCTTTCATGGTGTTTCCTGCAACCCATCAGGCTTTTGCTGGAAATTCCCTTTGCAATAAACGATTCATGGCTGGGCTGGTCCAATTGGAAATGGGAAGGGGAAGGGTATTGGCTTTTTGGAGTGCGAAATCACGATCCTTTAAACCCGATTCGACTCTTGAGGTCCAACTGGTTTCAAAAAATCCCTTTGCAGTCGAAATCGATTTGGGGAAATTTAGAAATGTTGGCTAAAGCCCATTTTTTAGGAATTCGATTGGCGGAAGAAATTTGCCCGGTGGAGGTTATGGTCGGGATGCCAAATCCATCGGAGTGGTCCGATTTGAAAATGGTCTTAAAATCACCCAGCTTTGCAGCGGATCTACATCCCAAAGATGAGGCGCCAAAGCAGGCAAATTGAGGTTTAAGGTGCCAAACTTTCGAACTTATTGAGAATCGAGAAACCAAACTGGACGAACGATGGACAGATGTTAAGATACTAGGGTAGAACGAAGCCCTTGGAAAGCCAACTTGGGCCGGATTGGTTTATATAGCCGAAGTGGCGGAATTGGCAGACGCGCTAGCCTCAGGAGCTAGTTCCCGTTAGGGAGTGGAGGTTCGAGTCCTCTTTTCGGCATTATTAAATAAATCCATTTTCGCACCCATTCTGGGATGATCTATGTTGGAATATGGTTGGCAAATTTTTTGTTTAAGTCTGGTTTTAAGTGGACTTGGAAATTATATCCTTCGCTATTTCGCTCCAAGTCTAGGATTATTCGATAAAGCGGATGGCCATCGAAAACTTAAGGATGGAATTATTCCCAGAGCGGGTGGTGTGGGCATTTTCCTTGCCCTAGTTTTAGCCACAACAAGTTTAATGCTTTGGTCCGGGGCGGCCAAAGCCAAGTTTTATGATAACCCAACCAGTTTTATTGTCCTTGGCGCCGTCTGTTTTGGTATTACCATGTTGGGATTCTTAGACGACCGCTTTGGTCTACGAGGCCGTAATAAATTCCTTGGTCAATTCTTTCTTGTTTTATGTTTGGTTTTCTATGGTGATTACTGGGTACAAAGAATCCATCTTTTCCAAATGGATTTCGACCTAGGCCCCTTAGCTTTCCCTTTTGCTGTTTTTTGGTTTATGGGTGCCATCAATGCCGCCAACTTACTGGATGGAATGGATGGGTTATTGGCAAGCGTTGGCCTTGTTGCTGCCGTCGGGATTGGTTCCATTGCTTTCATCCATGGCCAAGTTTTAGCCAGTTATCTTGCGATGATGTTGGCCGGGGCCCTTTTGGGTTTCCTTTATTTCAATAGGCCTCCGGCAACAATCTATCTGGGTGATGCTGGCAGTATGCTCATTGGCTTACTTTTAGCGGCAATTTCCTTGAAAATTCAGGATCATTCCCAAGGGGGGTCTTGGATGCTGGCAATACCCTTGGCGGCATTGATTCTTCCCGTGGTGGATACCTCGGCGGCAATTTTGAGGCGGAAATTGACAGGTAGAAGCATTTACAGCACGGATCATGGCCACTTGCATCACTGCCTTCAACGGGAAGGGTTTGGTAGACCTGGTAGCCTTGTTATTGTGATTTTACTTAGCGCAATCGCCATTGTATCAGGGTTCATTTCAACAATATTTAACACAGATATTTTCGCATGGGCTGGAATTGTTTTGGTTTGTACAATTCTTTTACAATCAGGCTGGTTTGGGCGACCTGAGATGATGCTTGTTTTCAATAGATTCAAATTTTTAATTCACTATTCAAATACCAAACATGGTACCGGAAATAACGGCATATTATTACATGGCAATGATTACTGGCACACCGTTTGGAGAAAAATAATTCATCATGCTCAAACTCATAATTATAATCATGTCGATTTGAACATTAATGCCCCTGCTTTCCAAGAATCCTACCATGCTCAATGGGTAAGTAATTCTCCAAAATCCAAGGACGAATCCGACAAATCGGCTTCCTTTCAAATACCTATCTTGGTAGACGGACAATGTGTTGGTCGGGTTGGGATTGGAATGGGACAATGGAACCGGGAAAGCCCGGTCGACTTTTCCCATTTGGCAACTTTGGTTAGCCTTTTGGATGAAACTACCAAACATATTTTCCAATCCCAAGCCTTCTCGGAAACCGCTATTGTGCCCAGTGGTGAGATCAATACTATTGGTGGGTATCCCCAACCGGGTGTATAATGACTCGGTTCGGGATTGGGGAATAGCTTTATGGCATCATCAATAGATAACCGCGGGATTGCTCCTCAAGAGAATTCACGGCAAATCAACGCGTTCTCGCCAACTTCGCAGGAACAAAACTTCACTACGGAAGATTCCAAAACAACTTCGTTTGACCAAATCATTTTAAAACGCCTTCCGTTGGTAGCCATCGGCATCGTTTTAGGGATGGTTGGGGGATTTTTCTTTCACCTTCGAGTGGTTCCCGTCTACTTAACCAGCATTGATGTTCATGTGGTAAAAAAACGGGGAGAACTTAACACTGCTTTGGACAGTCGGGCCGGCTTTGTGGAAGACTATGTCTCGTCTCAAATGGCTGTAATCAAAAGTCCGGAAGTAATGGAAGGAACGGCGGATATTCTCGAGGGGGACTCCGATATTACGCTTGTTGACAATATTTTGGGTGGGGCAATCCCAGGAACCTTAGGAGGACTGCCCAAAAACCTTGGGGATGACAAACTGCCAGGACCTCTTGATGGCTCAAAAAATCCTCAAAATCTAAAAAGGTTACCCTTGGGGGCTCAATCCAAAACCGAACTTGCTTCTTTGATTCAT
>SIAL01000053.1 GCA_009691815.1 Gemmataceae bacterium
TTTGCCCGATGGCTGGAACGCGACGGCCGTATTCAAACCAACCCGCTGAAGCATCTTCAAGGGAAGAATGTGAAATTGGACCGGAGGCATGACAGGCGGGCACTCAGTCATGAGGAAGCGGCATGGCTTCTCCGAACAACTAGACAAGCAAGGACACGATGGAACCTAACCGGGATACAACGGTTTTGGCTTTATAGGGTGGCAATGGCGACCGGCTTAAGGGCCTCCGAATTGGCAAGTCTGACCCCACAATCCTTTGGCGGTGGGCAAGTGACTGTAGAGGCGGCTTACGCAAAGAACCGGCGGAAGGACAGCATCCCCTTACCCGTGTACCTAATCAGGGAGCTTGCCGAGTGGTTGGAACCATTGCCCGCAAACAAACCCGTTTGGCCGGGGTCTTGGGTCAAAAACCGATACGGCGGAAAAGGTCTCAAGAAAGACCTACTCGAATCCCGGCAAGCATGGCTTGCTCAAGGGGGTGACCCTGAAGCCGATACCCTACTCTGGAAGGACTCCAAGGGGTTGTTCGCGGACTTCCACGCATTGAGGCATACGGCCGTTACCTGGGCGGTGGCAAGCGGGGCGAACATAAAGGCCGTCCAATCGTTTGCCCGGCATAGTACAATAACGCTAACGCTAGACCGGTATACTACCACCAATCAGGGCGACTTGAAGGCGGTTGTGGAGGGTGTGAAGGACCCCTTGGCAGCGACCGAAAAGGGGTTCTACTGTGCCGTTACTGTGCCGTTACTGTGCCAAAAACCTGCTATTCAGAAGACACGATTGCTCTCAATTGACACGACTGCTCCAAAGGTGGTGGCTTCGGAAACCACTAGAAAACAAGCGTTTGGTGGCGTTTTCCCGAGAATAAAAGCATTGCACCCGGTAGGATTTGAACCTACGACCCCCGGTTTAGGAAACCGGTGCTCTATCCCCTGAGCTACGGGTGCGCATTCAAGGCTATTTTAATACCCGATTGCCCAAGGGCCAACCGGTTTGCCACCATTTCCCAGATTAACCTTGTCTCTAGGCCCTAGGCTAGGCAATTCCTTAAGAGTACATTGGCATTTTGGGTTTGGTGTTTGAACCGCTTTATAGGCGGTGGATTTTCATTTCACCGCGGGCAATTTTGGCCATTTTCCGGCCTCGATCCATTCTCGGTGAACCCGGGCAACCTCGCCCATGTATTCGAATTGGCGATATGGCCCCGTGGCATCTTTTAAGTGTTTCAAAGTCCCCGGCTTGTCTCGGTTGATTTCCCGCCAAAGGGCCAAATAAAGGTGGGCATAAAAGGCGGCCAATTCCCGCTGAGGCCCTGCCTGAACTGATTCGATGGCTTTTATTACATCCTCCTCCTTGGCTTCGTCCTTGAACAGGGAATAGACCTCCATAAGTGGCACCCGGCGGTCTTTCCCGATGGGCAAGATTTTCTTCCTGGCATTGGGAATACCGTCCTTTGCGGCCAAACAAAGGAAATGCCAGACGGCGTTTTCAACATCGTTGCTATCAACCGTTTGGTACCCCTCGAACTGCCGGGCGCCTTCGCCAAAATCGCCCGCATAATAGAGAGCAATCCCCCGCCGCCAATGGCCCGGTTTTTCATTGGGTTTTGCCAAAAGGTAGCGGTCGAAATCCTGAATCGACCCGGCAATGTCCCCCTGAAAAAACCTTGCGGAACCACGGCGGTCCATCGCCTCATGAAGGGTGGGTTGAAGCCCCAAAGCCTTGGTAAATGCCGCTTCGGATTCCTTGTATTGCCCCAACCGATCCCGCGCTAGGGCCATGTTCATCCAAGCGGGGACGGAATTGGGATCGGCTTGAGTTTGCTCCGTAGCCTTTTTGAGCCCTGTTTCCCAGCGCTCCTTTTCTGGGTTTACCCGTGGTTTGTTCGTAGCTTGAGCCACCAAAACGCCTTGAAAAAGGACCAAAACAAGGAAAGTGAAAATCGACCTGGCAAACATGGCAATCCCCCTCGTGAAAAAATTAAACAGTTCGGGCCGAAAGAATTCCGCAATGGACCGCGGTGGGCACAATGTGTGGCTGATCTTGGTAGCCACAACCTTTGAGCATGGCCCGGTATTCTTTTGCGGAATAGGCCCTTCCCTCGGTAAGGGAAAAAAGCGCGGCACTATAAAGGGCAAGGGCAAGGGGGCCATCGAGTGAATCGTTTAGGTAGACATCATGAATCCAAAGGGGAGTTCCCCTAGGAACCGCCTCATGGAGCCTTTTGAGCAAGGTTAAACACTCGGGAAGGTCCCAGTCATGAAGGATATTCGACAAAAGCACCCCGTCATGTCCCATTGGAACGGGATCGTTGAACATATCCCCAGCAATCAGCTCCAAACGGTTGGAAACCCCAAATTTCAAGCAAAATTCCTCTGCAAGACGCAAAACTTCGGGCCTGTCCCAAACCGTCACCCTTAAATCGGCATCGGCCAAAAGCAGGGCGACGGCGTAAAGCCCAGATCCGCCGCCAACATCGAGTATCCGTTTACAACCCTCTGTCACTAGGACCTTGGCCACTTGGGACCCGCAAATCCGTGCCCGGCCAGAAAGGGCTAGGGTCAACCGCCTTGCGGAGTCCCCGCTGTCCATTGCCGAGGATTTTCCCTCGCGAAAAATGAAAGCGTCCCCTTCATTGGCGCGGTTGGCTGCGGGAGCATTGATTTTAAGGCGTTCGAGAAGCCCAAGGACCCCCGGTGATTCGGCGATAAGGCCGATATAACCTTTCATATCAAACTCGCCGCCGACAAGAAATTCCGACCCTTCCGAGGTGAGTGAGACCATGTTGTTTGCGTCTTGCCTTAGAATATTCATAGCTTTGAGGGCGGTAGCCAAAACCACCCAGGAACGGGGGGAAAGGCCCAATTCGTGGCGAATTTCCTCGGATGGTTTGGCCCCAAGGGCAAGACGGCCCGGCACATCCAGATGGATCACCCCGACGGCCAATAGTTCCGTGGCCAGGTTGCCCCTGACCAAATCAAAAAACGGGGTTGGGTCAAATACAGGGGGATCAAAAGGCGTCATGCCAGCCTCAAATAGGGCCAATGCGTTTGGATCTATCTTTCCTAAGATAATAGAGGCGGTCACTCAAGGGGCCTTGGGTCTTGGAATCAGATGAAAACAGCATGACCAGTAGTTTCAATCCATCAAAACGGGCGGTGGTTCTCCTTTCTGGGGGAATTGATTCGGCAACGACCCTTGCCGTGGCCAAAGACCAAGGTTACCTTTGTCACGCCCTCAGTTTTGATTATGGCCAGAGGCACAAGGTGGAACTTGCCAGCGCCAAGAAAGTAGCCTTGGCAATAGGCGTTTTGGACCATAAAACCTTGCATTTTGACCTTCGGGGAATTGGTGGATCCGCCCTAACGGCACCTCTTGAGATTCCAAAAGATCGACTTCCGACCGCCCGAGCTCACGGCATTCCCATTACCTATGTCCCTGCCAGAAACACCCTATTTCTGTCGATGGCGTTGGGCTTGGCCGAGGTGCTCGGGGCCTATGACATTTTCATTGGGGTCAATGCGGTGGACTATTCGGGCTATCCCGATTGTCGCCCCGAGTTTTGTCGCGCCTTCGAAACCCTTGCCAACCTCGCCACCAAAGCGGGTGTGGAAAAGGCGGGACGGTTCCAAATTCACACGCCTCTTATTGAGCTTACCAAGGTGGACATCCTAAAGCTGGGCGTTTCTCTTGGCGTGGACTACAGCCTCACCATGAGTTGTTACGATCCCGATCAACAGGGCTTGGCGTGTGGAAGATGTGACAGTTGCCAGATCCGCAAAGAAGGGTTTCTTGCGGCAAGAATTTGCGACCCAACGAGCTACCAAACATGACCTCCGATTCCTTAATCGAAATACCCAGTCCCGCCGCCGCCATTTTCGACAAGGGCCTTGCCGCGCATCAGGCGGGAGCTTTCGCCGAGGCTGAGCCGCTGTATCAACAGGCTCTAGAAATCGATCCGAACCACAAACAGGCCCTGTCCAACCTTGGGGCGGTCCTTGCCAGGCGTGGGGAACTGGCGCCCGCGATTGTTTGCTATCAACGGGCTTTGGCGGTCGACCCCGGATTTGGCGAATGCTGGTTCAACCTTGCCAATGCCCTCCGGCGGGGTGGGGAATTTGGTCAGGCGGAAGGGGCTTTTCTGGAGGCTCTTCGGTTGTTGCCAAGCCTTGAAGGTGCCGCGTTTGGACTTGGCCAGTGTCAAAACGAGCTGGGGAAATTTCCCCAGGCGGCCTACATCTTCAATCAAATCATCAAACACAATCCCAATCAAGCGGACGCATGGCTCCATTTAGGGGTTTCCCAAAAACATCAAGGACAAGGGAGCCTAGCCCTTGAATCGTTCGCCACGGCGGCTCGGCTTCGCCCAACCGACGATCGGGCCCAGCATCACCTTGGGCTTGCGATGATGGACAACGGGCGAATGGAAGAAGCCCTCAAAGTGGTTGAGGGTGCCTTGGCTCTCAAACCCGATAACCCCACCATTCATAACACGCTTGGGATCATTTACCAATCCTTGGACCGTGAGGATCAAGGCCTGCGCCACAATCTGGAAGCGGTTCGGCTCAATAGCCAATTTGCCGAGGCCTGGAACAATTTGGGCAATCTATTGGGCCTGATGGGCCAACCTTCTCAGGCGGTTTCAGCTTTTCGAAAGGCACTAGAGCTACGGCCAAACGCGCCGCATTTTCATAGCAATCTTCTTTTGTATCTGCACTATGACCCCTCCATCACCCCTGAGGCCACGCACGAGGAGCATTGTAATTGGGCCAAGGCGCACCTGCCCCCGGGATCCGATCCGGTGGAAGTTTTCAACACAAGAGATCCACAAAGAAGACTAAAAGTCGGCCTCGTATCCCCCGACTTTCGCGACCACACCGTCGCCTCTTTTTTGACCCCGTTCATCGACTCGCTCGATCGTAAAACCGTCGAAGTGTTCGCCTACAGCGCGGTAAATCGTCCGGACGAAACGACGAAACTTTTTCAACAAAGGGTGGACCATTTTCGGGACATTGCCGCGGTCTCTGATGTCGCCGCGGCGGAAATCATCCGTAACGACCAAATCGACATATTGGTGGATTTTGCCGGCCATTCCGCGGGCAACCGCTTGACCCTGTTTTCGCGCCAATGCGCGCCCATTACTATGTCCCAATTTGGCTATCCAAACACCACGGGGGTTCCCGGAATCGGCTTTCGCATCACGGATGCCAAGGCGGATCCGATCGGCATGACGGATGACCTTCATACCGAAAAACTGATCCGGGTGGACGATTTTGCTTGGGTGTGGCAGCCACCGCAAACGGTCCCGGCTGTGCCTTTCAAACGGATCGACCCCAATGCCATCCTTTTCGGATCGTTCAATAACCTTGCCAAGGTAAACGACCGCGTTTTGGCGGTTTGGGCACGGATTCTTGCCAAAACACCTGGTTCCAAACTCTGGATCCTGACGGGGAAAAGCGAAACTACGGCGGCCCGCATTGCCCATTCCCTCGAATCGGTTAATGTTGATCCTGCCCGTGTGGAACGGTTCTCCCGAATGGACAAACATGCCTATTTTACCGCCCAAGCGAGTGTTGATATCGCCCTTGATACCTTCCCCTACAACGGTGGCGTTACTTCCTTAGATGCCCTTTGGATGGGAACCCCTGTCCTTGCCATGGCCGGCCGTACTTATGTTTCCAGGCAAGGACTTGCCATCAACAGGACCCTCGGTTTGGAGGATTGGATCGCTCGAAATGAAGAAGATTACATCGCCAAGGCTGTGGCCCTGTCGAAAGACGCCGAGTTACTTGCGCAATTGCGGGGAACTCTTCGAAACCGTTTGGCTCAATCCCCCATTTGTGATGTCAAAGGTTATGGTAGAAGGTGGGAAAAGGCGGTCCGGGTGCTGTGGACCGAGTGGTGTGATGCCAACATTTTTGACCCTTTTATCGGGTACACAGGACCTTCATAGCCCATGCGGATCTCAGAAATTTTTTATTCGATCCAAGGAGAGGGACTCCTCACCGGAGTGCCCTCCGCGTTTGTGCGTACCTCGGGCTGCAATTTGCGCTGCACTTTCTGCGATACCCCGTATACATCTTGGCAACCCGAGGGAAGCGAAATATCGCCCACAGCCATTGTGGATACCATTAGCCACTTTCCCGCGCGCCATGTCGTCGTCACCGGGGGCGAACCCTTGCTGGCACCGGACTTGCCTGACCTTCTCCGCATTCTGGATTCTCAAGGATGGCACATCACTGTTGAAACCGCGGGAACTCTGTTTCAGGACATTTCCTGTGATTTGGCCAGCATCAGCCCCAAACTTGGCTCGTCCACCCCTCATGATCGCGAGGGGGGGAAATTTGCCCTAATGCATGAAAATTCTCGGTGGCGGCCAGAGGTCGTTCGGGCCTTTATGGATGCCCATGATTATCAGCTCAAGTTCGTGATCGACCGGCCCGAGGATTTTGCCGAGGTCCAAGAAATGCTTCGCCAACTCGACGAGTTTGATCCCCATCGGGTTCTCTTAATGCCCCAAGGGCAAACGCCTGAAGAACTTGCCAAGCGAAGCACCTTTCTTTCGGATATTTGCAAGGAGAATGGATACCGCTATTGTCAAAGGCTTCATATTGATCTGTATGGTGGGAAGCGTGGAACCTAAGGATTTGATGGATTCGTTTCGGGCAAACAGGTATTGGGGGCCAAACGACGACGAACAGCCAAATCTGTCCACACAAACAATCCCCAAAAGCGAATTGCCCCATAGCCTTCGCAAAACATTCCGTGGGGGTCTGGGTTTAGCGTAAAAATTCCAAAACAGAACGATATTGGTTGGCCTCATTCAACGAGGCTTGGTTTTCTTTGAGTATGGTTAGTGCTTCCGCGCTGTTCGGGTTCAGCCGAAGGGCACTCATGGCCCACCGACAGGCTTCGATGCCGACGCCATTTTTCGCCATGATCTTGGCCGCCTCGGTTCGGGGAACGGGATCATTGGGCTTAGAAACGATCTGTTGGGTGATGGTTTTCATGGTGTCGAGGTCCGCCTCGATGGATTTGAGCCGGGCACGGCTGAAGGCGGCTTCGGTTTTTTGGCCCAATTGGTCTTGGGCTTGGGCCATGCTGAACCAAACCGAATGATCCATCGGATAGGCGGTGGAGGCTTTTTTCAGGTAGGTTAGGGCCAGACTGTTTTTCTCGGCTTTGAGTTCGAGTCGGCCCAGTTCACGAAAAATGGCCGGGTGGGGATCTTTGGAGACATGGGCCTCCAAAAAAATCCGAGCCTCCTCTTCTTTTCCCTGTTCCAAGAGGGCCCTGGCCTTCAAAAGGGGCAAATCAATGTGATCCGGCTTGAGAACCGTGGCCCGCTTTATCAGGTCCATGGCCTCCTCGGGTTCATGAAAGCGAAGTTTGCGGCTTGCCAGGTAAATCAAGACATCCACCCGATTGGGGTCCAACTCTAGGGACCTCGTGAAAGCGGCATCGGTTTCCACTTTGGATCCAATCCGGTCAAGGATTAGGGCCCTCCATTGAAATGCCTCGGCACTGTTGGGTTCCTCCTCGGTCCAGAACCTGGACACTTGGTTTGCTTTGGCCATGTCAAACATTCCAAAGTAAAGCGGGGTAATGGTTTTGAGTATTTCCGCGCGAAAGGGCCCTTTGGGATTGGCCATTCGTTCCAGAAAACCCTCTACTTGCCCCAGATTTCCCTCTTGGGCCATAATCAACGCCCGCTCTACCTGAAGGGTGTTTTCCTCCCCCTGAAGGTGGCGGCATTCATCAAGCAATTGGTGGGCTTTGTCAAATTGCCCCAAATGGCGAGCTGCCCTTGAAGATTCGAGGTAAACAAGGGCGGAATCTTTCCATACGGAACGGGCGAAATCCAATTCTACTTGGGCTTTTTCAAAGTCATGCTTTTCCAAGGCATCCATCGCTCGTTTCCAAGCAAAAGAAGCCCGAATCTGACCGGAAAGAGTCCATCCCGCCCATCCTAAACCTACCAGTGCGCCAAGAAGGGCAATGGACCAAAGGGTCCAAACATTTCGGCTTGGGGGTGGGGGATTGACGGCGTTCATGGAAGCTTCCCCATTTCAGCTGAGTGCCTGAAAAAACCAACAAAGTAAATATACCGATTTTTCGCGTGGAGAATCAAAGCCCAATCGTTTGTTGGTTTCCGATGGGAATGCTTTGGCCCGAAAAATCCAAGCAAAAATGCCTTGGATCGGAAATGTGCCTCCTTTGGCCGAAAAAGGCCCAATTCCCTCCGCTTGAATCCGGAAAAAGAGGATCAACATGGTCTTTTAGGGGGGATCCGGCGGTGGTTTGTGGAAACAAGGTTGAGAAAAGGAGGACAATTATTCTCAAATTTGCAATTTTTGTGAAATTTCCGGGTTGAATTGACGAACCCAAGGGGGTAAACTCCCTATGGACTCACGGGTTGATCCTTCCAAGTTGAATTTGCATCTTCTTCAAGTTTCTCTTTCCTTTTGGACGGCTTAACTCTTACGCATTTTTTACCACGGCCCTGTTCTTGGGCCCTACTTGAGGAGACATTATGTCTACGCATCCTATGGCCAAAGGTGCTTGGTGGAGACCGAACCATCGGGCATTTACCCTGATTGAGCTTTTGGTGGTAATCGCCATCATTGCCGTCCTTATTGGACTATTACTTCCCGCGATTCAAAAGGTCCGTGAAGCGGCCAACCGTATGTCCTGCTCCAACAACCTAAAGCAAATCGGCATTGCCCTGCACAGTTACCACGACACCAACGGTTTCTTCCCTCAGGGCGGACTTGTTGGTGGACCTGGTGTGGACTGGGGTGATGACCGTGGATCTATGTGGGTGCAAATCCTCCCCTACATCGAGCAGGACACCACCTACAAGTTGATGGTTGCCATTGGTGGCAACATGAACACCAACTTTGCCGACCAGAGTGTAAAAAACCCAGTTGGCCGTTGTATCAACGACAAAAACCAAAATATTGGCGTCAACGGAACCAACCTGAATTTGGTTCGTATCAAAACCTATCGTTGTCCAAGTGATGGCGACAAGTTGGACGAACAAGTGTTTAACTATGTCGGCAGCATGGGCCCCCAGTGCATGGAAGGTGGTTGCGGTGCCAACCCCAACCAACCATGGTGTCAACCCGCCGCTTCGTTGAACATGGGCTACACATGGTCCCCGGACCATGGTAACAGCCAAAGCTCAGCCGATATTCGTGGTTGCTTCAACCGTTTGGGTTGCAAGTTTCGGCTTTCTTCCATCCCCGATGGTACCTCCAACACAATCTTGGTGGGCGAGGTTCTCTCCAACAAGCATGATCATATTTCAAATTGGAATAGCTGGATGCACTTTAACGGTGCGGTTGCTCATGCCAGCACGGTTATTCCAATCAACTGGAAAATCCTTACCAACGATGGGCAATGTACAAACCCGCTGACTGCGGCCCGCAACTGGAATGTGGGTTGGGGTTTTCGCTCGGGCCACACCGGTGGCGCCCAATTTGCCTTTGGAGACGGCTCGGTCCGAATGCTCCAAGAGTCGATTGATATGCGTACCTACCAGCTCTTAGGCTGTCGTAACGATGGGATGCCGGTTCAACTCCCGTAACCGTCTTTAACACTTTCCCTAGGGCGATTCGTTTAATGCGGATCGCCCTAGATTTTTTAGGCACCAGGTTTGGAGAAGTTTAAGATGAAGATGCGTAATCTGTTTTTGTTGCCTGCGACGGTTTTCGGTCTTTCGGTGATGATTGGGTGTAATGATCCCTTGGCCGCCGTCAGTTTTGAGGTCAAAATCATTCACGATGGCAAGAGTGTGGATAAGGCCCTTGTAAGCTTAATGCCCATGAAACCGGACGGAAATTCTACAGGCATGAAACCGGGCGTAACCGATGCCAACGGAATTGCCAAATTGAGTGCTCCCAGTGGAGAGTACAAAGTCCTTGTTACCAAAGAAGAATCCGCCATGGGTGCTATGTCTATGGACCCCAAAGACATGGCCAAAGACATGACCAAAAATATGGGCAAGGCGATGATGGGGAAAAATACACTTAAGGGGAAGGGCGAAGCCACCTCAGGGCCAAAAAACCTCCTTCCAGCGCAATTTGGGGTTTATGACAAAACAACCCTTAAAATTACCGTCCCTACCACCGAAAAGGTGGTTACCTTTGATCTGGGTAAATAGCCCACCATTGAAATCAATGGATTTCCTTTCCTCGGTGGATTGTTTTGACGCGTTCAAAACGATTACCCGAGGTTTTTTTGGCATTATTACCCCGACCAGGAAATAGCACGACCGGACTATGAACTAAAATTGGGCGAGCGGTGGGCGGAAGCCCCCTGATTCTTGCCTATAAAATTGCAAGCGGGGCTCCTAAGCGTAAGCGACGGACCAGTAGGGAACAAGGAACTGGGCGAGCGGGGAGCGGAAGCCTAAATCTATCACGATTGATGATCGCGGTTTGTGTGCTTTGCGAGCTTGAATGGTCCGTAACGGGACAATTCCTAATCTGAGCGAGCGGGGGACGGAAGCCCCCTGATTATTGTTTATAAAAATGTAAGCGAATCCCCATTCTTGTTTTTAACGAGCCAGTCGTATGGAATTAGTTCCCATAAATACACCTAGCAACCTACAGTGGCGGGTTCGCTATTTAACGCTCGGAGGAATAAGTCATGCGGTTACCCCTTTTTTTTCGTAAGCATTGGGTTGGTTTGTCGGTATTAGGTGTCGTTTTGCTTGGTTGTGGCGGTGCGGTGTATTGGTGGCGTTCTCAAGAGTTGCCCTTGGATCAGATTCGTCGCTTGGTAATAAACAAAGAGTTTAACAAGGCGGAAAAATTAATTCAGACTCTAGGCAAAGATCTGGTTTCCACTCAGCGGCAGGAATTATTGGCGGAAATAAGGCTTGGGGAAGGCCGGCCCGAAGGGGCCTTAAATGCCCTTGCCAAGTTAAGTCAAGAAGAACAGGCAAGCTCACGGGCGCGCATTTTAATCGGCAGGGCGCTTTTGGGCCTTGGTCGTACCAGTTTGGCTCTGGATTCCTTTCAAAAGGCCTACTTAGGCGATCCCAAAAATAGTGAAGCCGCTCGGGGGTTGGCGGCCGCCCTTTATGACCTAGGTGCCTTGGATGAGGCGCTTGGCATTTTGGATCGGTACCTAAAAACAGAATCCGATGCGTTGGCTTTTCGATTTGCCGGCCAAATTGCCAAAGAATTGGTGCAAAATGATCAAGCCTCGGACTTTTTCCAACAGGCGTTAAAACTGGACCTCCCTTTGGATTCCAAAATCGAGGTGGCCATTGATTTGGTGGAGACGGAGCTTCTTCGAAATGCGGTGGGGGGAGCTAGGGCTTTTTGGGATCAGTTTGCGTCTATTATTCCCGAAGGACCACGGGGACTTGAGGTATTAGGGGAGCTATTGTTGGTAGAGGGCCAACTGGATCAGGCGGAAAAGGCACTGGCTACCGCCCGTGATATGGACTTAATTTCGCCAAGAATAGCCCGATTACGGGCTCAAGTTCATATGGCAAAAAACCAAAACGGCGACGCGGTTGCCCTTTTGGAGTTTGCTACAACCGGTGATCCGTTGGATTCCAAAGGATGGAATGAATTGGCGGCGGTGTACGACCTTTTGGGCAAACCCAATGAAGCAAAAACGGCGAGAAAAAACCTGGTGGAGGCAACGGCGGACCTCAAACGAATGTCGGATTTATATCAACTGGCGAACAGCCGCCCCGGAGATGTAAACATCCGCTTGGAATTGGCTGCCCTTTGTCGCAAAACCAAACGAAAGAAACTCGCCGAAATATGGGAAAAAGCGGCCAACGAAGCAAAGCAGATCAAACTTACGGGTGGTAACTGATTGAAACAGATCAGGGAATGGATGTACAAAGATGGGGTCTTGGATAAGTGTAAACGGATCAGGGGGAATTCTAATGCAAGGAAATTTTTAGGTGGGATGGGGGATTATAAAGAACGGCACACGGAGTGTGCCCCCTGTGCCAACATAGACTGAGACCACCTGTTGGTGGAAAGTACAGTAAGTAAAAGAAAGAGGGGAGAGAGGAAAATGGGAAAGAAAAGGTGTCCAAAACGATACCAAAGCCTGAGGTGAAGGCCAAGGCAAACCGGAGGCAATTTGGCAAGGAGGAGATTTTGCGAATTCTGGGCGAAGCGGACAATGCCAAGGGAACCGGTAGAGTGGTCGAGGTCCTCCGCCGTGAGGGGATTTACCGTTCCCATCTATCCGGATGGCAAATTAAGCGGGCTGCCGGTGGCTATGGGCCGGACAAGATTCCCGCGGGGTTCAAAGACGAAAAGGCGAAAAAGTCCAAGCAGGTTCAAAAACTTCAAAGGGAAAATGCCAGCCTTAAGAAAAAGCTACACCACGCCCAGACCATCATTGGTATTCAAAAAAAAGTAGCGAGCCTGATGGGATTCCCACTAGAAAAACGAACCGAATTCCGAAATAGCCTGATTTCTGTAGTAAAAGCAAGCGGTGACTGCTTGAACATTCGTCAAGCCTGTGGGGATCTGAGTGTATGCCGGGCGACTTTTTATCGACATGGCAAATGACCTTCCCCCATGACCTTCTCGATTGTATACCGAGCGACTTTTTATCGACATGGCAAGGCAAAGGAACGGTTTTGTGGCCCTCACAAGCCCAAAACGGTTCCTCGTGCCTTGAGTCCCCAAGAAAGGGAAACTGTTCGGGCCACCTTTGTACATTGAGCGGTTTGCGGATAGCTCCGTC
>SIAL01000054.1 GCA_009691815.1 Gemmataceae bacterium
AGGACCATTAACTCCGCTCCGGCATGAGGTTTTTTTAGTAAGGCTATGGCCATGCCCACGGGGTTTTCCTGTCGTGGTTTTTTCTGTTCGAAAAGTAGGGCCAAGTTTATACTCATTTCCTCCAAATTCGTGGCCAATTTGGGTTGGGAATATTCCGGTTTTTTCGGGGTGGGCTTTGGTCCAGTGTCCCCCCCTTTGGGCCTAGCAATCGGTTTCTGCCGTGGCCTAGGCAAGGGTGGGGCCTGAATTATCTGTGAATGGCTTTGTCGGTCCTGAATTGGGGCGGAATCTTTGCGGGCTAAGGCCGGTGTTCGGGCTTGGTTGGGATTTTTGTTTAATGGCGGAGGAACGGAAGGTCCTTGGGTTTGCCTTTTAGTTTCGCGAAGGAAGGCCTCCAAATCCATAGTCCGGGGGACCGCTTGGGGACGATCCGGAATCAGTTTAGGATTGACCCCTCCCGGAGGGGGATTGGCCTTGGAAAATGCCTTGTA
Source organism: Gemmataceae bacterium (assembly GCA_009691815.1). Taxonomy (GTDB): domain Bacteria; phylum Planctomycetota; class Planctomycetia; order Gemmatales; family Gemmataceae; genus SYLG01. The sequence continues at coordinate 492 of SIAL01000054.1, forward strand.
AAGGTTGCTGAGAATAAAAACGGCAACCGGAATGAGGGCGAGTATGATGGTAACCAGTTCATTTCTGGCCGCAAAAAGGCTCATGCTTCCTCCGTTACCTACTAAACCCTACCAACTCAGAAAATGCCATGTTCAAACATAACTAGGCAGGTTTTTCAGGTCGATCGGTGGCAATTGGGGCTCCAACCCCGGCGGAACCGGCAATGGCAACTCGCATTTGGGTGTCCGCTTGAAGGTTTTTCATATTGTAAAAATCCATGACCCCTAATTTTCCATCTTTAATGGCGTGGGCGATGGCTCTGGGAATCTCGGACTCTGCCTGAAGAACGAGGGCGCGATTTTCTTCCACCTTGGCCATGTTTTCTTGGGCTAAGGCCACAGCCAATGCTCGCCGTTTTTCGGCGTTTGCCTGAGCCACTCGGAGGTCTGCCGCGGCCTGATCGGCTTGCAAATTAGCACCCACATTTTGGCCAACATCAATTTCCGCCACATCGATGGAAACAATTTCGAATGCCGTCTGTGAGTCAAGGCTGTTGTGCAGAACTGCTTGGGAAATGAGGTTGGGGTTGGCAAGGACAATGGAATGATCCTCGGCGCTGCCAATGGCCTTTACAATACCCTCACCCACACGGGCAATAATGGTTTCCTCGGTGGCCCCACCTACCAGCCTGTCCAATTTGGTGCGAACCGTAACCCGGGCCCTAGCTTTGAGCTGAATGCCATTTTTACAAACACCATCCAAGGTTTGTCGACCCTTAGATGGATCAGGGCAATCAATAACTTTTGGATTTACCGAACAACGGACAGCATCGTAAACATCCCGGCCAGCCAAATCAATCGCGGCGGCGGATTGCCAAGTGAGGGTAATTCCAGCCTTTTTGGCTGCAATTACAGCCATGGTAACCCTTTGAATATTACCCCTTGCCAGAACATGTTCCTCGATCTGTTGAGTGGTAATATCGACGCCGGCACTTACCAAGGCAATCTTTTGCTTGACCACTAACCCATAGTCCACATTACAAAGCTTCATTCGAATCATGTGGAGGATTGTTACATGGGCCCCTGTAAGCCAAGCTTGCAAATAAAGCCTCATGAAATTGAAAAGAATGAGCATTGTGGCAAGGCCAATAAAAACCAAAATGACGATGACAATGCCAAAAATGATAGTATTTGAATCTTGTGCCCAAAGCATGGTAAACTCCTAAAAGGGAAGTGTTGAAGCCTAGTATAGGGATTGCTTCAATTTTTCAGGAAAAATCCAATTCGTCAAAGGTTTTTTGGGGCCCCGGTGCCATTTCAGGGACCACAACCACCCGATGTCCCTCCACCAATCTGCAACGGACCCAAATGTCTTTGGCAACAATTAGACCCTCTGTGATGGCATCAATCCGCTTGCCATCGAAATCGACCTTCCCGGCCGGTGCCATGGCGGTCAATGTTTTCCCGGTTTTGCCAACCAACCAAAGGAGGCTGGTGTTGTCCAATTCTTGCAATGGATTTCCCTCGGCCCGGCCGGACAATTTTTCTTTGCGAAATAGGTTGAGCATCCACAAAAGAAGAAAGGGTAGGACAAGGGAAGTTCCAAACAGAGCCGCCAAACCCCACCAGATGCCGGCCTTAAAGCACATGACCAGGCCAATGAGGACAAGTCCCCCGCCTATGGCGGACAATAGCCCAAGGGAAACTACAAAAGCCTCGGCAATCAACACCAACAGACCCGCACAGATTAATCCCACGCCAAAAGTAAGTAATTGTCCTTCCATAATTGGGTCCCTTGAAAAATTAAAGCGGCATGGTTTGTGGAGATTCAATAATGGCCCGGACGATGATCCTAGGAGGATTCACTTCCACAACTTGAATGCTGCTTCCTTGGGGAATGAACTCACCATCGGTTAGGACATCCAAGTATTCTCCCAAAATAAGGGCGGTTCCAGAGGGACGAAGGTCGGTTTGGGCAACCCCTTCCTTTCCAACAAGGGACTGCGAGGTTGTGCCAAAGGAGAAAACAGGTTCTTCACTATATTTTGAGCGCTTAATCATTATATTGTTAATCAATGGTAAGTTTGGAACAAAATGAATGAAAATACCCACCAATATCAAACTGCCAAGGAGGCTGCCCGCAAAGGGAAGCAATACCTTGGCGAAACCGACCCACTCGCCAGAGGATTGTGGCCAATGTCCATAGGCAACAAGGGCGATCCCCCCAAGGATCATGAGTACCCCACTTAGCCCGACAATTCCTACTCCGGGGATCAAAAAAACCTCGACCATCACCAGTATGATTCCAAGCAAGAAAAATAGGACGGCAAGCCAATCAATTTGACCCTGGATGTGTGAGTTGGACCAGAAAATCAGGACAAAACATAAGGAAGCCAGCACACCGGGAAGGCCCAACCCCGGCTTCATGGTTTCGATTATTAAACAGGCCATTCCAAGGATGACAAGGATAACCTGGGTTGAAGTAAGGGTGAGAAAATCCGCCATGCCATCGAGCCATTCTGTGCCCATTTTTTGAGGTGGCAAGGGCAAACCGATGCGTTCAATGAGTTCAGGAAAATCCCGGGAGATTTGTGCGATTCCTAGGGGATCCGCCCCCAAGGATGTGGTTAACCTTAGTGGGCGGTTTTCGTCCTCAGGAGAGGAGGGTTTGATCATGGGGCCGAGGTCCATTGCTTTTCCCATCTTGGAGGAATCCCAAAGTGCAAAAGGTAATTTTCCACCTGATTCTTTGGCCCATTGCAACCGCAACCCCGGTTCGACAAAAGCCCGGGATAATAAGTCCGCATCATTTTCGGGCATTTTTCTTTCGGTTAATAAAGATTTTATACTCTCTTTTATTGCGGTCCTGGATTGGGGTTCTTGGGTCAGGTATACTTCGAAATTTCCCAATTTGGCTCCATCCTGTAACCATATTTGATCACACGCCAAAGCAAGCATCGTTGCCATATCGGAACAATCCTTGTCGAACCAAACAATGGTTCGAATGGCATCCGGCCCCCGGGAAAAGGCCAAAAGCTCCTGGGCCAAACCATAGACTTGGTTCACCGTTCCGCCATGAACGCTTTGCATTTTAAGAATCAATAGTTCCCGTGCTTCGCCCCGGCACCGAGCCAGGGCCCGTTTTATTCTTTCCAATTTGACGCCACTCAATTGACCCTCAACCTCGATAATGACAGGCCGAGTGACCGTTTTATTGCTTGTTTCTTTTGCTGTTTGGGGGGGAAGGCTTAAAATCCGAAGGGCATCGGGGAGGGTATTTGCCGCATCTCCGGGAATTAATCCAAGAAATTTGGCATCAGCAAACGAGAGCCCCAATTTATCCCGAATTCCACCCACTATTTGGCCTTGGGGAAATTCTTTTTTCTCCCCAAATGGAAATGGATCGGCACCTTGACCAGCCGGTTTTTCAACCAACTCCAATCCCGGTATTAACCAGCGCCTAACCACAGCTTGGGAAAACCGACCCAAAGTCAGCCGACGGTATTCGGAAAGAACTGTGGCATCGGCCGAAACCCCTTCTGGATATATGGGACCAAGCTGGCCATCGGGTTGATTGCCCATCAAAATTTCCGAACAAGACAAGGCAGCCAAAACGCCATGTCCCCTCAACTGTCCGTTGACTAAACCGACCACCCGAAAACCATCATTTCGCAATGGTTCAATGGCCCTTGAAAGAGCCATTCCGGCTTCAAATTCCAAGTTAAAATCTTTGGATTTTCCGTGAAAATCCAGCAAAAGGATTAAGGGACCATTAAACCCATCTTGCCTTGCGGATTGACGAAGTTTTTCCAAACCTATCCGGGTTTCATTCCGAAAGGCTTCGACCTGATTTAGGCCGGTTGGCACATCAAATATCAACCCACGAGTCTCGCCCGCACCGAAAACGGGAATTCCCCCAGCCGAAATCATTGCTAAACAACCCATAATAAAAGGGATTTGGCGTTTGCGCATGATCATGAAAAGAATCGAAATGATCATGGGGCCGTCCTTTTGGAAAAGGTCGAGTTCATTGTACTTTGCCATTTTATGCCCCGTTGGGTCCAAATGGTAAAATGACCCGAGTTGCCTCAAATGGATTTATCGGGAATATAACATTCCATGAGGGAAATACCCCAAACCTTAGGTGGCTCGATAAGATCGTTTATGCCTTTGGTTTTTGTCCCAATGGTCAAAAAGTTGATAACCATGCCACCCGATTCCCAATTGATCCCTGGTCCCGCCCCTGTTTGGATGTCTGGATTATTGCGGGACTTGGCGTCGAAAAACGATATTGATGATGAAACTTTTGAAAGGGTCATGGCTTTCCTTACTGGGGAAACACCCGAAATGTGTGATGCCATGGCCATCCTTTCGACCTGGGCTGCCCGAGGGGAGAGGGTTGAGGACTTTATTCGAGGAGCGAGATTTTTGCGCGCCAATATGCGCCAATGGTGTTTGGGTGATGGCCTAATGGACACTTGTGGAACAGGTGGGGATGGTGCCAGTACTTTTAACATAAGTACCGTGGTGGGTTTGGTGATTGCTTCCTGCGGAGTTCGAGTTGTTAAACATGGCAATCGCGCCCAATCGGGAACAAGCGGTAGCACCGACCTATTGGGCTATTGGAAAGTTGGTTTTCCAGAGGGTCGGGAACATGCCTTGGGGATCCTTTCCCGATGTGGCATCGTTTTTTGTCATGCGATCAAACATCATCCCTGTTTAGCTGGTCTTGCACCCATACGGCGGCGTTTGGGGATCAGGACCCTGTTTAATGGCCTAGGGCCCTTGTGTAATCCCTCCTCACCAAAGGTTCAAATGATTGGGGTCGGATTTCCAGATTGGGTTGACCCCTATGCCCGGGCTTTAGCCGCCCTAGGTACAAGTCGGGGTTTGGTGATCCATGGGAATGATGGCTTGGATGAAATCAGTCTTGGATCGAAAACCGCGGTTCGGTACATCCATGAGGGCACTGTTGAGGAGTTGGTTTGGGAGGCGTCGGATTTCGGCCTACCCAATCACTCCTCTAAACTGTTTCGGGTAAATTCCGTCATGGAAAGTGCGGCGATGGCGGATTTGTCTTTATCGGGTAAGGACAATCCTCCTCGGCACATCGTTTTGGCAAACGCCGGGGCCGGTTTGTGGCTTTTTGGCAAAACCCCAAGTTTGCGGGAGGGGGTGGAAATGGCGGCTAAATCGATCGATTCTGGAAAACCGGGTGAAATCCTCGAAACCCTTCGAAGCATTTGTCCATCTGGATAAATCAAACTTAAAGGAGCCCTTACGCCTAATTTGGCAGGCCCATTCGCGGATCTAGGCTCCTTCCGGAAGCCACTCTGGATTGATCCACCAATTCAATCGCCCCGTTCCCCAACGGAGGTCTCCCTCCCAGATCAGTGAAGCGGCAGCGCCTTTTCGAAAATGCAATGCTCCCCCGGGGCACCCCAAAATTTTGGCGGCAAAAAAGGCCAAATCGTTCATATGCCCCACCATAATGGCTTGGTTTGCTTTCTTTTCCTGCAAAATGGCCTTCAATTTGTCGAAATCCATGGGAATTCCCAGTTCGGCACAAAATTCAAAGGCCGGTGGCGGGTTGGCGATTTTTTCGCAAAGATTTGTGGTGGTTTCCCAAGCTCGGGCTAAGGGACTAGAAAGGAAAATCGCTTCAGAATCCCAAAAACCCTTAAGTGCTTTGCCCAAATTTTTTGCCTGTTTTACCCCTTTTGGGGTTAGGGGCCTTTCAAAATCCGTTTTTACTTGGTTTCCATCCACATCCTTGGCTTGGGCATGCCGGATCAAGATCAATTCCATGGTTTTCCTTGGCAACAAGTGTAAGTGGTAGACCCTCAAATCATCATACTTTTTTCAAACACCGGGGCTCCTTTTTTCCCTAAGATGTATCTTTTGGGGCACAAACTCTCTTAAGACCGAAAAGTCAGGATAGCCGACTGTTATGGAGCGCAAGGATTTAAGAAATGTCGCGATTATCGCGCATGTTGACCACGGCAAGACCACACTTGTTGACCAGATGCTTCGGCAATCCGGCCTGTTTCGCAATGAGGAACTGGATAAACTCCAAGGTGGCCAGCACGGCCTCATTATGGACTCCAACGATCAGGAGCGGGAGCGGGGAATCACCATCCTTGCCAAGAATTGTGCGATTCGCCTTGGTGATTTAAAGGTTAATTTGATCGACACCCCCGGTCACGCCGATTTCGGCGGTGAAGTCGAACGAATTCTACGCATGGCGGATGGGGTTTTTCTTTTGGTTGACGCGGCGGAAGGGCCGCTTCCCCAGACCAGATTTGTGCTTAAAAAGGCCTTTGCCTGTGGCCTCAAACCCATTGTGATTATCAACAAAATCGATCGGCCGGACTCCCGGGTGGATGAGGTCCATTCGATGGTTTTTGACCTCTTTATTGACTTGGGTGCCACGGATGAACAGGCCAATTTTCCCGTTATTTATGCCTCCGGGCGGGCGGGTATTGCAACCACCGATATGAAGGTGCCGGCCGTAGATTTGAAGCCCCTTTTTGATGCTATTCTTGAAAAGGTTCCCCCACCCTTTGGCGATCCGAATGCTCCCCTGCAAATGCAGGTTATGGCACTATCCTACAGTGATTTTGTTGGAAAAATTGCCATCGGGCGTGTTTTTGGTGGCAAGATTCGACGGAATCAAAAAGTCAGCGTAGTCAAACAAAAAGATGGCTCCGTTTTTCAGGATACCGTTGTGCAAGTGCTCGAATTTGATCGTCTTTCCCGCAAAGAAGTCGAAGAAATGGAGGCAGGCGATATTTGCTGCATTGTGGGTATCGACGATGCCGACATCGGAGACACGATTTGTGAAATTGACAAACCCAAGGCGCTTCCTCCCCTAACCATTGACGAACCCACCTTGGATATGGTTTTCCGTGTCAACGATTCCCCATTTGTGGGCCAATGCGGTAAACCCATCACAAGTCGTGAGTTACGCGATCGGCTTGAAAAGGAGCTGCAACACAATGTGGCCCTTCGGGTTCGCCCTGGGGATCGGGAATCCGAATTTGTCGTTTCCGGCCGTGGCCTATTGCACCTTGGGGTGCTTATTGAAACCATTCGTCGCGAGGGCTGCGAATTGGCCGTGGGTAAGCCTCGGGTAATCACCAGGCAAATCAATGGTGAAACCCATGAACCCTACGAGTTCTTGGTGATCGAAGTTCCTTCGGATCATTCCAGCTCGGTGATGCGACTCGTTCTGGAACGCCAGGGTGAGTGTGTTAAGATGGAAAACCACGGAAGTGCAACCCACATTGATTTTTACATTCCCGCTCGTGGATTGATTGGGCTTAGAACGAAAATGCTTTCCGCCACCCAAGGGTTGGCGATTATGCACCACAATTATGCGGATTATCGCCCGGCTAAATCCGCCATTGATGGCCGTTCGGCAGGGGTGCTGATTTCCACCGAAACCTCCAAAGCAACCGGTTATGCTATTGAGGCCATTCAGGAACGGGGCGATCTTTTCGTTGGCCCTATGGAACCTGTTTACGAAGGCCAAATTATCGGGGAACATTGCCGAGACAATGACCTTACGGTGAATGTGACTCGTGAAAAGAAGCTTACCAATATGCGAGCTTCCGGGGCGGAAAAAAACACTCCTTTGAAACCGCCTCGTGAGTTTTCCTTGGAAATGGCCCTCGAATACATTGAAGAGGATGAACTTGTGGAAATCACCCCCAAGCAAATTCGCATGCGCAAACTGTATCTCAGGGAAAATGAACGAAAGAAAATGAGCCGTTAAGGCGAAAAAAACAACAAATCTTAGGGTTCGACAATCCGACCCAGGCCGTTTGTTTTTATTAGAGAAAACCAGAAGGATCAGGGTGAAAATCCTGATCCTTATTCTTTCATCAACTTGGTGATTTCACCAATCGCAACCGGCAAATGAAGAATTGCCGAATAGTGACCCGCCTCAAACCAGATGATTTTTTGCTTTCCTGAAGCCTCCCAAAGTGCGGTTGCCATCGAAGGCGGGACTACTTCATCCTTTGATGCCGCCATGATGAGCAGTTTTTTATTTTTCAATTCGGGGGCTCGGGTAATCGGGTCATAGGGGGCTAAAAGTTCCTTGGCCCGTGCCTTGTTGTTCCCAACAATTTCCCAAACTAAGCGAAAAAGTTTTGCATCAGGGTGATCATAGAAACCGTCCACAAACCCTCCGCCTCCCAAAAGGACGGAACAACGACTAAATCGAGATTCGGTTTCAGCACCTAACGCCGAAAAAAAACTGCCTAAGCTTGTGCCGGTGATCCCAATGCGCGTGGGATCAACCTCTGGCCTCGATTCCAAAAAAGCCGCTGCCACACGCAAATCGAGTACACTTTGTTTGATTCCATTTACCGTTTGCAGGATGTCGGGACTTAGGAGCTTAATCCTACTGTTTTTGGGTTTCCTAGGGCCATAGTAGGCTAATTGCATGAAAAGGGTGTGAATGCCTTGTCGGGCCAATTGGATGGCAATGGTGCGCGAAAGGCTCTGATCTCCCCCCAAAATATCCAGAATCACCACACCGGGCCCTTTCTGGAGCCCTATCGGTTGGTAAAACTCACACCAAATCGTGTTGTTTTCAGGATGAGGACTCACATAGGGTGAAGGAAAGGTGACCTCATGGACCATTACCCCAAGGTTTTCTTTTCGGTCCTTGAGGAGCATTTTGAATTCGAATTGCTTCTCGCCGAGCTGATAAACCGCCGGGATTTTGGATTGGTCGCCCTTTGGGGTGAAAATAAAAGTCCCCTTGGTGGGAACAATTGGGTCCGCCCAAGCAGGCAGCCAAAGGAGTACGGCACAAATATAGCCAAGAGAGTTCATTCGGAATCCCTCAAAATGTGAGCAATCTAAACGGCCGTGGCCCCCATTAAGCTTACAAATTCGCCGAATAGATACCTGCTGTCATGGGGACCTGCACTGGCTTCAGGATGGTACTGGACGCTGAAAGCGCGGTGCCCCTGATGCCTGATGCCTTCAAGGGTTTGATCGTTTAAATTAATGTGGGTGGCTTCCACGCCTTGGGGAAGGGTGGCGGGATCGACCGCAAAACCATGATTTTGGGTGGTGATCTCAACCTTTCCTGTCAATTGGTTGAGCACAGGGTGATTGGCCCCACGGTGACCAAACTTGAGTTTGAAGGTTTGAGCTCCCAAGGCAAGCGCCAAAAGCTGGTGCCCAAGGCAAATTCCAAACATAGGTTTTATGCCCAAAAGACTTCGAATTGTTTTGATTCCATAGGTCACGGCTTCCGGATCGCCCGGCCCATTGCTTAAAAAGATTCCATCGGGATTTTCAGCCAATACCTGCTCGGATGTTGCCGTTCCGGGAAGGATCCGAACCGTGCAACCGGATTGAACCAAACACCTTGGAATGTTGGATTTCATACCGTAGTCGAGCGCCACAACTTTGAATTGGTGAGATTCTTTTTTAAGGTGTGTCATAAAAGGGCCTTGAAAACCCTCTTGCCAATGGTAGGCCTCCATTGAGGCAACCTCTCGGACCAAATCCCGACCAACCATGGATGGAGAATTTCTAGCTAAATCCATCAGCTCTTGATCGCTTCGATTGGTGGAATCAATGATTCCTCGCATAGCACCTCGACTTCGAAGGCGCCGAACCAAAGCGCGGGTGTCGATCCCGCAAATACCGGGAACATCGTGCCTTTCCAAAAAAGCCTCAAGGGTTTCTTGAGACCGAAAATTGCTTGCAACAGGAGAAAGGTCCCGAATAACAAAACCTGAGACATGAACGCCGGTCGATTCCGAATCTTCCGTGTTGATTCCATAGTTTCCTATTTGGGGATAGGTCATGGTTACAATTTGACCACGATAGGATGGATCCGTTAAAACCTCTTGATAGCCCGCAAGACTGGTATTGAAAACGACCTCTCCGGTGGAGGAATTTCTGGATCCGAACGATTGCCCGTCGAAAATTGTTCCATCTTCGAGAACTAGCCTTGCCTTGGGTCTCATGGATGCTCCTGTTGCTTCCCAAATTATACAAACTTTTGGCTTGGCTAGCCTACAAAAATCGAGGTTAGAGTTCCGTGGGAAACTTGAGTTTTCCAAATTTGGCCACCTGTTCGGTGATAGCCTTTTCTGTGGGGAGTCTCTCCATGGAACTTGCTCCATAAAACCCATCGCATTGGGGTACCCTGTCCAATATCATTTGGGCGTCCTCTGGTTCCGCGATGGGACCTCCATGACAAAGGACAAGAACATCCGACCGAATTCGTTTGCCAGCCTTGGCGATGGCGTTAATCTCCGCGACACATTCTTGCATGGTTCTGGATGTTTTGGCTCCAATGGACCCCTTGGTGGTTAATCCCATGTGGGCAACGAGGATATCCGCCCCGGCTTGGACCAGGTTTTTTGCCTGCTCGGGATCGAAAGCATAGGGGGTGGTCAACATATCTAGGCGTCTGGCGTGGGCAATCAATTCAACTTCCAGACCAAAACCCATCCCCGTTTCTTCTAGGTTTACCCGAAAAACGCCGTCAATCAGCCCAACCGTTGGAAAATTCTGGATCCCGGCAAAACCCATATCCTTGAGGCGTTTAAGCAGGACCTCTCGGATCATGAATGGGTCGGTGCCACACACACCGGCTAGGACTGGCGTGTGCTTTACCACGGGAAGGACTTCGTGGCCTAATTCGATGACGATGTCGTTGGCATTGCCATAGGGCATTAACCCGGCTAGGGATCCTCTTCCCGCCATTCGAAAGCGACCAGAATTGTAAATCACAATCAGGTCAATTCCCGCCTCTTCTTCGCATTTGGCACTCAAACCGGTTCCGGCACCTCCCCCAACAATGGGTAAACCGGCCCGGCGTTTGGATCGAAAACGGTCCAGTATTTCTTTGCGATCCATCAAGATATCCCCTTACTTTCTTTGCTTATACATTTTCAAAAACAAGCTAACAACGGCTTGGGCAAACCCGGGGTCATTGATATGTCTTGGGTCCCGAAAAACTCGGTTTGGATGGGATTCGAGACCCTTTTCTAGGGAATCAAAAAAAGCGTCATTGGATTTGGGGTCTTCAAAGGGCATTCCCGGGGCATCCAGAGCCGAAACCCCGCCCATGGGCAAGATTACCCGCCAAGGACCCTCTGATTTTGCTAATTTGTTGGCAATCCACTTTCCCGCCAAATGGTTTTCCTCAGGCGTGGTCCTCATCAGGGTGATTTGCTGGTTGTGTTTGTGCAGCTTCCGCTGTTGGTATTGGGCCGGAACCGATTCCAAGGCTCCAAAATTGACCATATCCATGGCTCCCGCACTTACAATGTAGGGTATTCCAGCCTTTAAGATAGCATCCATGCGTTCTGGGCCTGCCGGGAAAATCCCCCCGGCAATTTCATCGACAACTTCGGTGGTGGTTAGGTCTATCACACCATCCAAAAGACCCGAGGTCACAAGCGATTCCATCGCCCTGCCCCCGGTTCCTGTGGCGTGAAAAATGAAGCATTCCCACCCTAGCTTCTCCAATAAATGCCGAATTTGAGTTACACAAGTTGTGGTAACCCCAAACATTGTGATTCCGACCGTTTTTTCCGGTTGGACTTCTGGGGGAAAAGGGTGTTCCACCATCCCGGCCAAAGCCCCCGCCGCCTCCGAATAAACCACCCTTGAGACACGATTTAACCCGGCTACATCAACAACGGGAAAAACCATGAAAATGTCGCTGGTGCCAACATGGGGCCGGGTATCGCCACTGGCCACGGTTGAAATCATGATTTTCGGCAATCCTATCGGCAGTTCGCGAAAAGCTGGGCAAATCAAAGCCGTGCCTCCGGATCCCCCCATCCCTAAAACAGCGGCTACCCTGCCCGCCTTTTCTTCTTGAACAAGGTATTTCGTTAAGCCAGCCGACATTATTTCGATGGCTTCCGCCCGAGAAATGCTTGCAAAAAGGTCCGGGTCGGCCAAGGCGTCCCTTGGGTGATCCGGTTTTACGGTGGGTGCATGTTGGGTCCCAACATCGACCAAAACCACCCGATGCCCCCAACTTTTTAACAAATTGGCCACGAATTGGGCATCGGGCCCCTTGGTGTCCAAGGTTGCAATGCAATACACACCTTTGGA
>SIAL01000055.1 GCA_009691815.1 Gemmataceae bacterium
GACGCTGGCAAGGGCGGAGCTAAGGCTCAAGACGCTGGCAAGGGCGGCAAGGGCGGAGCGAAAGCTCAAGACGCCGGTAAAGGAACCAAGGCAGACGCTTCTGTCCTAGGTACCCCCGCCGTTCTCGCCAACCCTTTCTAGATAAACCCTTTGACAACCGAAACAAGGCCGGGTTTTCCCGGCCTTGTTTCATTTATGCCCTTTCTTTTTTACTGTTTCCTCATCTTCCAAGTGAAAATGGTGCAGCATCCGGTGATAAAAAGGTGCCAGCATGATTCCCATCATCGATAAATAAACGATCCCGGAATAAAGGGCATAAAAAGTGGAGAACAGTTTGCCCCCTTGGGATTTGATTTCAATGACCGGACCCATGCCGGAAAGAATCATCGACGCGTTATGAAGCGAATCGATCCAAGGGCTTTCGGCATAATACCAATAGCCAAAAGTCCCAAGCAGCAGCGAAAACAGGGTAATGGCAATCCCAATCGCAAAGCTCACCGCCACCCTCAAGAAAAAATTGGGCAGGCTTACCAAAGGGGCGTTCCTGCGTTCAAGCCTTGTGATCATTTCCGGTACTCTCTATCAGTTATTTCTTTGGTGAAAAAAGCCATCTCCAAGGCGATAGCGTGGCCATCATCTTTGTCGCCAAAGCACATCCATTGGAATGCCAAGGTTCTTGCGCACCTGATCCACCCCCTTCAAAAACCTTTTCGCGTCTCGGGGATACCCGGCGGTGGGCACAAGTCCCTCCACTTTTGCTTGCCACCAAGCATTAAAGGCATCCATGTGTCGTTCCCGCAAATATTTGGCAACCATGGAAGCTAACGCCACGGGCAGGTGATTTTGATCGGCTTTGGATTCAAAACTGACCCCAAGTTCTTTTTCAGAAAGGATTACTCGGTAATCGGACTTGGCCAGGGACTCCTCCCCGGGCGCCACCCAACCCCCAAATAGCGATCCTAACCAGGCACCATAACGATCCCTTCCCCCCAACTTATCCACCACGGCCACAACCCTTTCCCCCGGGTCGGCCATGTCCAATCCCCACTGAAGAAACTGTCCCACACCTTCGATAAGGATCGTGGCCTTACTTTGGGAAAGATCCACCGCCCGGTTAAACGCCTTGGGAAATACCATCCGAACCCTGACCCGCATCGGTTCCAATCCATTTTCCGCCAATTCCTTTTGCCAAACCGACAAAAGCCCAAGGCGAAAAGGGGAAATTTCCTGCTCTGGAAAGGCCAAGTTGGGATCATGCCATGGTTCCAAACCTTCGTCAACAGGCTCGATCCAAAAGGGGGCCAAGGACTTCCAGAGGTTTTGTTCGGTTGGGGTTATTCCCAGCATAAGCAGAGCATTTTCCAGCCGTTCCAAGCCTTCGAGGCGCTTTGAGGCCGAAAATACCTCCTTGGAGTCGTCCACCAAAAGTTTTTTATTCGCTTTGCGTTTGTCTCGGGTGACCGCTTTCTCAAGGACATCCCACCAAGAAATCACCTCTCCATGGGTTTTTGGGGTTTTTTCATAGGGCACACGAATGGCAACCGCCACTTGAACCAAGGGTCCCAAGTTGGGTCCGTACCCCGCTTCGTCCACACCGATGTGCCAAATACCGCTATTTGTCTCAACCATTCGCCTGTTTCCCAAACCCTTCGTAAATCAACCCAATTGGAGAAATCTTATTCTGGAAACCCATGGCCATGCTTGCCGACAACCTTTTCAAACGAATCATAGACGGAAAGATTTCTGCCAAGATCATTCATGACGATGACCTTTGTATCGCTTTTCACGATATAGGCCCCCAAGCTCCGGTTCATGTTTTGATCATTCCCAAAAAAGTCATCCCCACCCATGATGCTCTCACCCCCGAAGATGGGCCGTTAATTGGTCACCTCCATCTGGTGGCGGTAAATTTGGCCCAAGAACTTGGTTTGGCAGAGGGATATCGCCTTGTCATCAATTGCAAGGATCGGGGCGGTCAAACAGTACCCCACCTTCATATGCACCTTCTTGGTGGACGGGACTTCCACTGGCCACCGGGTTGAGGAACTTGTCCAGAGCCTCAACCAAGGTTTGGCAGTCATCGCTTTCACGAACGGCAAGGTTATTGACCTCGTGCCAATCTTCCGGTTGGCGATACCACTCATAAGCGTTGTCGCCCCCGGTTGCACCCTCATGGCCATTTTCCTCGCACTTAATTAATGTCGTGTGGCAATCGCGCAAGGCAAACCATTGCCCTTTTTCCGTTTTTGCTTGGGCAAGGTGTTGGGGCAGGCCAACAATCGGGGGAATTCCGGGTCCCTTATGTTCCCGGGCCAAAACCAGCCATTGGGCAAGGGTGCCATGCCCGGTGAAGCTGCGCACGGAAAGCCCCGGTTCAAGATCGGGGGAGTGAATCACTAAAGGGATCCGCAAAGTCTCCTGAGTCAGAGGTCGACTTGGATCCGGACCGATATGGGCCACTTCCCCAAGACTAAATCCAACATCCGCCGTTACCACCAAAGCCCATGGTGATCCCGCCCACGCTTTGTCCACCTCTTTGTAGATCTCCTCCAAGTCCTTGTCGAACTCTTTCAGTAGTTCCCCTCGGATAGATTGAAGCCTTCGTGCCACGGAGCCTAAGGGGTCTATCGGACCCAATTGCGGACAAAGGGGGCTAGGTTCTTCCTCGGTAGCCTCCTCGCCAAGCGCCCGGCCAGGGTCGAGGGTGGCCAATAATTCGGTCGGCCAAGGCCACAGTAGGTCGTTTTTTTCGACAAGCAAAAGCTCATCTAGGGCGGCTTTGGCTATGGCCTTTGAAAGGGCTTTTTTGGCAATGCTTTTACTCAGTTCTTGTGCCCCCGAAAAAAGGCTTGCTTTCGGAAGTTTTCCCCCTTGTGGCAGGATACTGACTCGAAAAGGGGCCGATTTGCCCCAAACCGTTAGGGCTTTTAGCCATATTTTGGAAAGAGGAGACTCCTCCGGGGTTTCCGAAAAATGGTGTCGGCCCACCAAGGATTCCGCGGCCAAAGCATCCAAAAAGGGTGTCTCCGCCCACACTCCACCATAAATATTAAGGCAACCGGCCCCCATTCCCCGGTTCAAAATCACGAGTATTCGCATAAAATTCCCATAGCCCAGTTTTGGTTTGAGGCGTTTGCTTGACTCCATTGGTCTAAAGGTCTTTCAATCAAATGTCTAAGCTCCTTGAAGTTGAAATCCCCGCCTCTCCAACAATTAAGGACCAAGCGATGGCCCTTTCCTTACCTCAAAAACCGTTAATGCCTTCCCAAGCCAAGGCCTCCATTCAACCCATTGACCATGCCCGGATCGAGGCGGCCGTTCGGGAAATCCTCGAGGCCGTTGGGGAAAATCCCGATCGCGAGGGGCTTTTGGAAACCCCCCAGCGCGTGGCCCGACTGTATGCCGAGGTGTTCTCTGGCCTGAAAACCGACCCTCGCATTCACCTGAAAAAAACCTTTGAACAAAAATACGACGAAATGGTGATTGTCAAAGATATCCGCTTTGAAAGCTGTTGCGAACATCATTTGCTCCCCTTTTTTGGCAAGGCCCATATTGCCTACCTTCCCAACGGACGGGTGGTCGGCCTTAGCAAGTTGGCCCGTGTGCTGGAGGTGATTTCAAAACGGCCCCAAGTGCAAGAGGGCATTACCGAAGAGCTAGCCGACATCCTCATGGAAGAGCTCAATCCTCGCGGTGTCGGGGTCATTCTCGAAGCCAGCCACACTTGTATGACCATCCGGGGGGTTCGCAAACCCGAATCCATGACCACCACTTCCGCCATGCGAGGGACTTTTCGTGAAAATCCCATCACCCGACAAGAATTTTTGGCCCTTGTGTATACCAAACAATGACCACCTTGGGAACATCTTGCGATCCTAGTCCAACAAGCGGGAAATCTCTCTTGGATGCCGATTCCCCAAGGGCACCACGCCTTTGTGATGTTCTTTTTTTT
Source organism: Gemmataceae bacterium (assembly GCA_009691815.1). Classification (GTDB taxonomy): domain Bacteria; phylum Planctomycetota; class Planctomycetia; order Gemmatales; family Gemmataceae; genus SYLG01. The sequence goes on from SIAL01000055.1 coordinate 3,953, forward strand.
GCCAGAGTTTCTGATTTGGCAAAGACGCGATCCGCAAAAATCGAAGTGGAAGGTGGAATGACAATTGGTGGATTTAGGGCACTTCTGATCGCCCACTTTCCACAATTGAAACCCATTCTGCCTTTTTGTGCCTTGGCGGGAGACGGCATGATGGCTTCGGATACCGATAAAATCGGGGATATTCGGACGATTGCCGTGCTCCCCCCGGTAAGTGGAGGATAGGCCATGGCTCGCTTTTGCCATGATCCGATGGAGAAACTTGAGCTTCCGAAATGGGATCCAGACCCGACTATTGGTGCCCGAGTTTTGTTCACCGGAATTGTCCGTGGCGAAACCGAGGGGGACACCACCACCGCCTTGGAATATGATGCCTATGTGCCCATGGCGTTACTTGCCATGATCGACCTTGAGACAGAAGCCATCCGGCGCTTTGGCGTACGCCGCGCTTGGTTGGTTCACCGTTTAGGCCGGGTAGGCGTGGGACAGACGAGCGTTTTGGCCCTAGTGGAAGCCGGCCATCGCAAAGCCGCCTTTGCCGCGTGTGAATGGCTCATGGACGAGGTCAAAAAACGGGTTCCTATCTGGAAAAAAGAGATCGGACCAAACGGCGAAATATGGCAGCACCCACCCTCCGGCAACTTGACTCCCCTTTCCAAAAGATCCCCCTGATCCAAAGGCGTTGGACCAATTCCCCTGCGGGCGCCATGCCCCTTGTCGGGCCATTGATAGATTCCTTTGGGCGTATCCATAAGTCACTTCGCGTAAGTCTCACCGATCGCTGCAACCTTCGATGTACCTACTGCATGCCTGAGGAAGCCGCATTTCTCTCCGGGGAACACCTTCTCACCGGCCGCCAAATTGGTGAAGTGGTTGAAGTGGGGGTGGCCCTTGGACTTGACAAAATCCGCCTTACAGGGGGGGAACCCCTCCTTCGTAAAGACCTTGTGGACATTGTAAACCAGCTTGGCCAAATTAAGGGCATTCGCGATCTTAGCCTTACCACAAATGGCATCCTGCTCAAAGATTTGGTCCGCCCCCTTTTGTTGGCGGGCCTAAATCGTCTTACCATCAGCCTTGACACCCTAATCGAAAACACTTTTTCCCGTCTATCCAGAAGGCAAGGACTAGATCGTGTCCTTGAGGGGATTGCCGCGGCCAAAGATGCGGGCTTTCAGGGCACAAAACTCAATGCCGTCATTCTAAAAGGCATCAATGAGACCGAAATTATCCCATTGGCTGCCTTTGCACGGGAAAACAACCTAACACTTAGGTTCATTGAATCGATGCCCATCGGTGCCGACCCGTGGGATCGCCAAGCCATGGTTTCAGGACAAGAAATCAAAAAAATACTGGAGGACATGTGGGGACCGCTTATTCCCGAACCCAATCAAAACCCCCATGCCCCGGCAATGGATTTTCACTTTGCCGATCGTTTAGGCCGCATAGGACTCATCATGTCCGTCACCCGTCCTTTTTGTGGACAATGTGATCGCTTGCGCCTTACCGCCGATGGCAAATTGAGAAATTGCCTTTTCTCCTTGCAAGAAACCGACCTGCGCGATTGCCTCGGTTCTTCCTCCGATGGAAACGAATTAAAGCTGCGTTTTCGACAGTCCGTTTGGGAAAAATGGGAAGGGCACGAAATCAATTCCGCCCGATTTCTCAAACCCGAGCGGACCATGCACGCCATTGGGGGCTGATCGGCTCAAAGGGACGACAAATATCTTGGTTTACTGACCGAGCTATTTGCCAAAGCCAAAAAAAAACTCTCGGGAGTTTATCCCAAGAGTTTTAAGTTGCGGCGACAGGATTTGAACCTGTGACCTCCAGGTTATGAGCCTGGCGAGCTACCCCTGCTCCACGCCGCGATCCTAATTTCCCCAAAGGTTTCCCTCTGAATATTGTTATCTTACTCTACATTGGGCCTTAGGCAAGGGAACTGGAAAGATTTCATGCCAAGCCACAATTCCACAGGGAAAATCCTCGGCATCATGTGGTGATTTTTTTTCCTAAGCAACGATTACAAACCAAAAAAAGGTACCGGCAGCAAGAAGGCGTGCTGCTCATAAAGGCTCCCAATCCCATTCCAACTCGTGTATTGCGAAAAAAAAACAAACAAAAGATAGATAGCAATAGCAGGCAATAGAGGCATACGCCCCGTCCATCGAAAAAACCAATGTCTAGGGGTTTCCCGCCGAAGGGACCGACCCACCGCCCAACCGGTGATCAATCGAGCGGGGAAAATAAAAAGGATGAACACCAATGTGGGCAGCCACAGGGCCTCTTGGGGGACCACTTCAATCTTGAGTAAATAGAGCGGCAGGGCAAACGCCAAGGTCACCAGCAAGGCAAAACTGATGGCCCAAGGGGCATGCGTGTAGGCTTTGCGGGCTTGGCGCCAATCGAAAATGGTTCGGAACCGATTTTCGACCGCCATTTGCGTCTGAAGCAAAGGCAAATGGAGCACCACAATTGCCAAAAGGAACGCCCCAAGAAAACCAAACAGGGGAGCTATCGGCGTTTTGGCTTGACCAAAGGCCAAGAGGCTTACCGGAACCATTAACCACAAAAATACTCCGATAAACCCCCTAAATCCTAGCGAAAAATAGTGGGGTAACCGAAGCGATCCCAAAAACGCCAAGGTGGCATCACGGGACCTGGTAAAGGCTTCCCCTTTGCGAATATTGCGGTACACGATTAAAAAATTCAGAGGCCAAAAGAAATGCCGAATCCGGCCTCCTCGGGCGATGGCAAAAACGATTTGGCAACCCACTAGCATCGTGAGGATTAATACGACAAACCGAAGTCTCGCGGCAATTCCCCCTGCCGGGTTGATGATTTGGGCGGTAAAGGCAACATCGCTTAGATACCGAAGGGGCAACAGCATTAGCCAACTGGATGCCACGGCGGCGCCAAATCTGGCCAATGTGCGAATGCCAATAAATCCCTCGCGGATTTTCCCCGACCTGGCCACCCTTGCTGCGGATTCAAGCATATACCCCAAGCTCAAAAACTGAAGGATCGGGAGGGCGGCTAAAACCGAAAGGATTACGACTAATGCGCCAAGGCCAAACAGCCATTCTGCCGCCGATAGGGTTCCCAAAAATACCCTGGAAAGGAACCGGCGTGGATTGGGTTTGGGGGGGGCTTTTGGTTCGTGGTCAATGAGGTCCGAAAGCGATGATTCCAAGGGCACAGAGGGGGGTAACCCCTGGGCGGGCAAGAAATCCGGCGGTGGGTCGGGTGGGACCATTTTCAAAAACTCATCGGAAAGCAAAACACCAATTGTAACGAAAATCCAATCCCAAAGGTCACACCAAACTTTTTAAGACAATTCCATAATTTTTGCAGGGTTAAGGAGCACCGTTTTTCAAGAGACCTAAGACAGGAAAATTATCCCAAGTAGTCAAGAGGTGGTAAATACGGTCATATTGGATAGACCCATTGTGGTCTGGCCACCATTTCCCGGACAGTGGGATAAAGTGTAAGTGGGTGCAACAAGTTGTTAAGAGGAGACAAGGGCATGAGTACGGAACGGCGGCAATTTACCGGGGACTCCAAGATGGAAGCGATCCGGATGGTGACCAATAAGGGGATGAGCTTTGGGGAGGTGGGGAAAAAGCTTGGCATTCGGGAATGCTTGCTTAGGGCATGGAAATCGAAGTGGGACAAGCTGGGTGATGATGCTTTCCCTGGAAATGGGAAGTTGTCGGTCCGCGACGCTGAAATGGCGAAATTGATAGCGGAAATTCGCCGTCTTCGGATGGAACGGGACATTTTAAAAAAAGCGACGGCCTTCTTCGCCAATCCTTCAAACTGTGTAGAATTCTTGCCGCTCGTCACCCCAGCTTCGGTGAGGGCGCTAAGCGGCAAGAATTCATCGATTGGGAAATTTAAGATCAAAAGCAAAATACCAAGCCATCCGGTTTGGTCTAGGAATCCCGGAAATTTTACCCAATCCGGATTCTGTTAACCAAATGTCCGGGAAATGGTGGCCAGTCTAGGTGCTCATGAGCGTTTGCGAAGGATCACTGCTACAACCGATACCAGCATCATCCCCACGGCGACGCCAACTCCCACGAAGATGCCCACCTGTCCTGTGCCTTCGCCCATCGCGGCTCCGAGGGTGACACCCACTCCAGCACCGATGGGGAGCCAAAAAGTCCAGTCTGACTTCGTGTTGCTTTCGTTTTGGTGTTCTTGATTTGCCATGTTGTTTTGGTGACGTTAAGTGGCCTAACGACCAAGGTAACCCGGCGGCGGCCACGTGACTTTAATTTTAGAACACGCCCGATCCGCCGCTCGGGTTGACCGCCTTGTTATGCAGTATTTGCCGTTCACTTCTGGTTATCTGCTGTTTCTGTCTTTGGATCGTACAACAGCAATATGTGAGTGTGGTTTTCACCTTCAGCACGTGAAATGAAAACGGTCAGATCATACGACGAGCATCGGCGAAGCATGCATTTGACTCGGACCGGTCGTGACTTTTGAGGGTCGGTGGCATCCACGAAATCATCCAATAGGTGATTTGATTCGCCTTTGAAATTGCCGTGACTGGACACTGCCAATTTACTTTTAGCCACATTGTCAACATCTTCGAAATTGGACTGCTCCGCGTAAAAGTGAGCAACATCTTCGAATTTGTTGGCTGTAACGAAAACGGCATAGCTTCCGGCAGGTCGAACCAGTTTGCCCATGAGCCGAGTGCTTGATCCTTGGATGCTGCCTTTCGATTTCGCATCAGGGTAGAGCCACGCTTCCCACCGCGGTGCCGGCGGAATCGGATCGTCAAGTCCGGTGAAACTGTCCCACACCAGTTTGCTGCGGGCGAATTCTTCGGCGGCGCGAATTGGGGCAAGTTGATATTGTCGTTGCGCGAGGACACCCGCGCCGAACGCTAACGCGACGAGAATGATGATGGCAAGGGTGGCGACAATCCGTTTAGGCATCGGGGAGAATTCCTTTTGCTGCATAACGACCCAAGCTCAGCGACCCGGCCCACGAGACGCGTGGATTGCAACCTGGACGCGATGGCCGGGTTCGCTGCAGCGCATGGTTAGGCGGTTGTCGCATCCTATCCTCGCCTCAAAATAAAGTAGCAAACGACTGCTACCATCGCCGCCACTGCCACGATGCCAATGACTGCCGGCCAGGTCGGTGAGCCGAGAACAGCGCCGATAGCAAAGAAGGCGGAGAGTCCTGCTGTCCAGCCCGCAACCGTCACCTGCTTTGTTCTCTCCGCATCGTTGCTCTTGGCTGGGTCGGGCGTCGGAGGCTGTTGTGTGGTGTCATTCATAGTTGTGTCTTGTGGCGCGTGCCGCCTAACACCACGTTAACCGTGCCGCGCCTGTAACATTGGCATCAAGCACAACCATTGTTGGCGCGGCTACGGTTGAACAGATGTTAGGCCATGCACTGAAAGCACAGGTCGGGATCAGTGTTACCTCTCGCATTAGCCGACTTGATACCACTTCAGAACGCTGATTGCGTTTGTCTGCTGCCTCCTGGCGTTTTTCTCGTGTCCCGTAATGCTTCAGCATGATAGGGTCGGTTTTCTTTCCAAGATCGTCGAGAGCCGCCCAATTCTTATACCCAAGAGCGAGCGCTATGCTCCAATCCCCAGAACTGTCTGTTGTGCTGTTGGTATACAACTTGTAGTCGACAATCAAGCCTTGCTTTTTGTACTCTTCGTAAACGGGTCTGAGATGCTGTCTCATGTCCATCAGCACCTCATTCATTTTGCCAGGCTTGACTTTGATGAGCGTTACGCGCCACACCGTGCCAGGTGTGGAATTGTCCTGCGCTTGTACTGACGTGCTTAGCAAGCAGTAGCACAGAAATAACGTTACCAGAAAGATTTTTCTCACAATATTTTCTCCTTTGGTTTGTTACTACTGGTTTGTAATTTAGTTAGACTGATTCCGCTACGTTGCGAAGGCCTAACGATTGCGTTCACTTGCCGGGCCGGCTGCAAGGAACATGATGGCTCGAAAAACCGTAATGCCGGCCCGGTCAAGTGCAATGCCCTGGTTCGGCCTTATGGCTGCGCTTCTTCGCGAAAGTCCACCGTCTGCCAGGGAAGGAAGTACACCGGCTGATTCAACTCCACTACCAGCCGTTTGGCGGGGTTGGCGCCTTTGAGTTGGAACTCCACCGTCTGCCAGTTGGCGAATAGGCCGTTCGAGCCCCGGTAGCCGAGCAGCGCCAGGTTTTGGGCCGGAAAGCCCTTCTCCGAGCAAACCTTCTGGGCCACTTCTATGGGGGCCGGTAACTGAAAGGAAACGACAACGCTCACGCCCAGCAACAGGACGATCGCAATCCCAGCTATGAGCCGAAGCTTCTTCATGATGCTCTCTGTTCTCAGGCCGAACGATGTAGCTCACCTGCCGCGGCGGCCAGTGAGACTCCAAACCCCGAAAAGCCGTCATGCCGCCGCGGTCAGGTGCAACGGCTGGTTCGGCGTTCTGGCGATCAGAAGTTACGCCATGAATGACCTTGCCCACAAGTAAACTCGAACGCTCCAATGCCGTGGACCTGCACTTGAGTGGGCGGGGTGCTATACTGCGGACACCTTTGGCCCTGGTGATGCGAGGGGCAGTTCGTGTGGTTGCAGACCCACCGAGGCATCGTTTCACCTATCCCTCGCATATCCCGCATTGGTCGATTACAGGTCGGACAATTCATATTCCGCTCCGATTCTCGCCGATTCCTGACTCGCCGGTCACCTCAGGTGCTGGACGGGATGCCGACATTCCACACAGCAAATGTCTGACGTATTATGCGTATCCGTCTTGGTGTGCTTCTGATCCGCACTGCCCCAAACGTTGCAACCCATGGCGCGCAAACCCATCGTCGATGCCACCACATCGCCAATTCCTATAACTGCTGCCGCGACAAACGGGGCTGCGAACAACGCGGCACCGCCAGCTACTGCACCACCAATCAAAGCGGCAACTGTCGCGTCGTCCTCGACAACGTCCCTCTGAGTCGTATGCGTTTCGGGGATCTCAACGACGTAGGCCGAGCAAAGCAGTTTGCCGTAGCAATCGCAAGATTGATCGGCGCACTGAAACTGAGATTCCCACTCAGTGACGCGCGCACGGCACTTGTAGCAGAAGTAAATCCGGCACTTTGGACAACGGTACGCGCTTGGGTCGAGACGCCATCCGCACGCCGGGCACTTCTCGACTTCGCCGCGTCGTCGCATTTCGGCCATCGATTGCCTCCGCGCCGCCGAACGATGATTCGGCGGAATTCATTCTGTCAATCAGCTTGATTTATTCTTGCTAATCCCGATTTCATTCTGCCTAATCTGGGCTAGCGATCTCGCTGAATGTGGGGAAACATCCACCTATCCCTCGACGATCCTACCCCGCCTTTGTGCGTTTGCAAGGAGAAAGTGATGAATTCGCTGACAAACTCGATTCAACCGCACCCGCCGAACGTCATGCTCACCGGCGCGCTTCAGCGCGTCCGGTGCAGCTACTAGTTGGGCGCAATTAACGCAAGACCCCGACAAGCGCGACATGGCTTGCCGTGCGATAGAGATTTAACCCGGCGGGACTTGTGTTAAACAGATGAATGCTTTTGCACTGCTGTTGAATTTGTGCGTGATTCATAAATACCGAGTAGGAATACGCGAGTCCATCGCCTTCTGAGACACTGTATCCACGCCCTCGTGTCTTGAGTAGATTGGCAGTGGGCCACAAACCAAACATATCTATGATCTGCTTGATGCTTCGAGTTAGGAACGACCCTTGCCCAAAGTTGTTGCCATCAGAAATGAAGATGGCCTTGTTCGCGACCCTCAGCATCTCGGCGACAGCCCGCTCGGGTGTTCTGATGTGATGCAGAACGCCGAACTCGCAGACCATATCGAATTGATTGGCTTCAAACTGAAGTGCAAGCGCATCTCCTTCGGTAAGCTCAGACTGCGATATTCCCTTGGAATGTGCTATTTCACGAAGTTCTTTGACCGGTTCTATACCTCGAATCAAGATATCAGGGCGCATCTTCTTGATGTGCCCGATTGCCCTTCCAGTCCCTGAGCCGATTTCGAGAATGGAAGTAACCCCCAGGAAATCTACAGCACCGAGCATTACGCAGAGTGCGAAATAATGCTCATCTCCTTCGTGAACGTGCATTGCATCGTATTGCGATGCCGTTTCTGAGTAATAACGCCGTTGCAGTTCTACCTCCAGGCTGGCTCTAGATTCCATACTTGCTTCCCCTTTCGTGCGCCGAACCAGTTGTTATTGTGCGCCTGCGCACAATAACACTTTTCACTTTTCTGATGGGAACGCCCCATCAAAACCATTCCACCACATGGACTTGCGTCCAATCCAGTGTCTCAAACTCGCACGCAATAACACAATAACGCACCGCGCGAAGAAGTCACGCATCTAAGGGACTCTTGACCCCTCGGCCACCCTTGTTGGGA
>SIAL01000056.1 GCA_009691815.1 Gemmataceae bacterium
CGGCCCACCATGTTTTCCCAAAAACGAGATTGAGATTCGTGCATGCCCAACGAGGTTGCGACACACCAAGCCTCCCCGGCGTGTTCCGTGGGTAGACCCTGTTCATAAAGGGCATGGCCTGTTTCGTGAAGGATTCCATAAAAGGATTGGGTGAAATCCGTTTCGTCGTACCGGGTGGTGATTCGGCAATCCCCGGGGCCGTGGCCCGAACAAAAAGGGTGTGCGGAGGTATCCAGGCGGCCTGCTTTATCATCAAAGCCAATAGCCTTTGCCACCATCATTCCCAAGGTTTTTTGTGCTTTCTTGGGATACTCCCCGGCTAGGATTTCCGCTTGGGGACGCGTTTGCGCTTCGGCAATTAGCGCGGAAAGTGCCGGCTCCAATTGGTTAAAAATCGCGTCAATCTCGGAAGATTGACATCCCGGTTCATATTCATCCAAAAGCGCATCGTAGGGTGATTTTTCAAACCCAACGCAGGCGGCTTCCTCGCATTTTAAGCTAACGATAGCATCAAGGGCTGGTAAGAATTGTCCAAAATCATTTTTTCCCTTGGCCTCTTGCCAAACATGCATACCATGTGAGGTTGCTTTGGCCAACTCTTCCACGAGCAACCCGGGAATTCTTCGCGCCCGGCCTACTCGCCTTTTCATTTCCAAAAGGCTGGCGGATTTGGTTTCGGGCAACTCACAGGAATCCACCTTTTGAAGGGCGTCCCAAAGGGTCTGGTCGGTCAATCGGTCATGAACAAGCCTTGCCAAAAGCGCGGATTGGCTTCCCCGCCAAGCCGCCCCCTTTTGGGGCAACATCACTTGCTCATCCCATCCCAAAACCCCTTGAACGGATTCAAGCAGGGTGATTTCTCGCCAAAACGACCAAATATTTTGCATCGTATCCACCTGATGGGGATTATTCCTTCTCCCCGGGATTTATCGAAAACATTAATTTACATTAAGGTTCTGCAAAAATTCCGCATTGGTCTTTGTCTTTTTGATTCGATTCACCAAAAGTTCCATCGCCTCGACCGGGTGCATATCCGCCAATACCCGGCGCAAGGCACGAATGTTGGTGATTTCATCCGGTTCACAAAGCAATTCTTCTTTGCGGGTGCCAGAACGATTGATGTCAATAGCCGGCCAAACCCGTTTGTCCACCAGCCGACGATCAAGGTGCAGTTCCATATTTCCTGTGCCCTTGAACTCTTCGAAGATCACTTCGTCCATCTTGGAACCCGTATCAATGAGGGCCGTGGCGATGATCGTAAGGCTGCCACCCTCCTCGCTTTGGCGAGCCGCACCAAAGAACCGTTTCGGTTTTTGCATGGCGTTACTGTCCAAGCCACCCGAGAGGAGTTTGCCCCCGGGGGGTGCTTCGGCGTTATGAGCCCGGGCTAGACGCGTTATGGAATCCAAAAGGATGATCACATCTTTACCCCCCTCCACAAGGCGTTTGGCCTTTTCCATAGCAATATCGGCCACATGACAATGATCCGCACTAGGTTCATCGAAGGTACTTGCCGCTACTTCGGAATTGGCCCCCGAAACCTGTTTAATCATTTCTGTAACCTCCTCGGGTCGCTCGTCAATGAGCAACACAATGAGGTAGGCATCTGGATAATTGAACTGAATCGCATTGGCAATCTTGGCCAGTAGAACCGTTTTGCCGGCCCTTGGGGGAGAAACAATCAATCCTCGCTGTCCTCGGCCAATGGGGGTAACAAGGTCAATGACTCTGGTGGAAAATTCGTCGGGGATCGTCTCCAGCCTAAGTCGTTTACAAGGGTGAAGCGGGGTAAGTTCCTCAAATAGCTTGGGCCGCACCCGATCCAAGGCAGGTTCACCATTGATGGAATCGACATTCAACAGGGCAAAATTGTCTTGCCCCTCAATAGGTAGGCGGATTGGCCCTTCAATCATCAGCCCGGTTTTTAGGCCATGCCGCCGAATTTGACTTGGCGAGACATAGACATTTTCCGGCGAGGCGAGATAGTTATGCGTTTGACTACGAAGGAAGCCATATCCATCAGGAAGGGTTTCGAGGGTTCCGGAACCCAATACAACCTCCCCTTTTTCGATAAATCGGCGAACCACTTGAATGATCAATTGGACCCTGTTTAGGCCGGAATGTTCTTGGATCCCTTCCTTTTCGAGGATTTCAAAAAGCTTAGGGACGGGCATCCGATAAAGCTCATCCAATTTGGCCACCGGCACGACGACTCCTATAGCCTCTCCCTCGACCGCCTCTTGAGGGGGCCTCAGGAGGATTTGCATGGGGGCGGCATGAGCAACATCAGGTATTCGCCTGCCACCAAATCCGGAATGGCCACCCCCGCCGGGGGCGGGCATTCGCCTTCTACCAATAGGCTGGTGACCGTGACCTGGCCTATCGCCATGGGGGTGAGGTTGATGTCCGTGACCTTCGTCTTGGCGAGCCATGTAAAGAAACTCCGGCAATTAAATCGCAACTAATCGTTTTTTTGTTAATTCAGCGCCAAATTAAGGCGGCAACGAGAACTCAATGGTTGAACAAACTTTGTTTTGGAATCGGTCCCGGTTCAGATCGACCGGGCCGTGGGAAATCCATAACCCTCATTATATAGGGCGAACCGACTATCCGTGTCGGGTCCAATGAAATCCTAACGCCCTTGGGCCAGAGTTTCCATGAAAAAACCACAAAAAATTCTAAGGGTAGGCGTAATGGATAACCGGCCCTTACGATTTGCATCAAAAAGCTAAGGATTTTAGACTTGAATTTGTTATCCGTTGGGCGAGGTCGGGCCATTCCCCTTGGGGCAAGTTGGACCGGTGAAGGTATCAACTTTGCCGTCATTTCCAAGCACGCCACTTTGGTGAGCTTAAGCGTTTATCACCTCAATGAACCCCAGTCGATTGCCACCCTTAAACTTGATCCCACGATGCACCTAACCGGGGATCATTGGCACATTCTAGTAAAAGGCCTTCCTCCCGTATTTCGCTATGCCTGGCAGGTGGATGGACCGGCAAGGCCCGGCCACGCCTTCACCCCGGAAATCCCCCTCCTGGACCCTTCCGCCACCGCCATTACTGGTGGAGAGGTTTGGGGAGTCTCTTGTCCAGAAGGAAGGCTTTCTCTGTTTCAAAGGCGAAATTACCAATGGCAAGAGGATCGCCACCCTGCCATTGCCCCGGAAGATACCATACTTTATGAGCTTCATGTCAGAAGTTACACCCAACACCCTTCGTCGGGTGTTAGCCATCCTGGGACATTTCTTGGCCTCATGGAAAAAGCCCCTTACCTCAAATCCCTAGGCATTACGGCGATAGAACTGCTTCCAATTCATGAATTTGATGAAACAGATTGCCCCTTTTTCAATCCGCACACCGGGCAAAAAAACCTCAATTTATGGGGCTACAACACTATCGGTTTTGCGGCGGTGAAGGCTTCCTATGCCGCGACGGCCTCCAATCATGGCCAAATGCACGAGTTTCGCGACCTAGTTGCCGGGATGCATAGCATTGGCATCGAGGTTATTTTGGATGTGGTGTTCAACCACACGGGCGAAGGGGGAACCAACGGTCGAACATGGTCGTTTCGAGGCCTAGACAACCCACTTTTTTACATGCTTGATGCCCATGGCCGTTACCTCAATTTCAGCGGTTGTGGCAATACGATCAATTGCAATCAACCCGTTGTCCGGGAACTTATCATTGATTGCCTTCGGTTTTGGATCCTGGATATGCATGTGGACGGTTTTCGCTTTGACCTTGCCTCTGTTTTGGGTCGCGATCGAAACGGCAAGGTCATGGCCGATCCTCCGGTGGTGGAGATGATTGCCGAAGACGGTGTCTTGGCGGGTTCCAAACTCATTGCCGAGCCTTGGGATGCCGAGGGACTTTATCAGGTTGGCAATTTCCCCTTTGGCCGTCGGTGGTCGGAATGGAACGGGCAATATAGAGACACGGTCCGGCGGTTTTGGTTGACAGGTGGGGTAACGGTTGGGGAGCTGGCCACCCGAGTTTGTGGCAGTGCGGACCTTTATGAGTTGGCGGGGCGAACCCCGGCCCACTCTGTCAACTTTATCACCTGTCACGATGGCTTTACCCTTTGGGACTTGGTTTCCTACTCTAGGAAGCACAATACTGCCAACGGAGAGAGCAACCGGGATGGGTCGGATCAGAACTATTCCAACAATTGTGGTCATGAAGGCCCTACCTCGGATCCCGAAATCATGCGGTTGCGACTCAAACGGGCCAGAAATCTGATGGCAACTCTTTTGCTTTCGCAAGGGATGCCCATGATACTCTCAGGCGATGAGATGCTTCGGACCCAACTTGGCAACAACAACGCCTGGTGCCAAGATAACGAAACGAACTGGATGGACTGGTCAATCAATGCCCATCAAAGTCAATTTCTCAGGTTCACCACCGAGTTGATCGCTTTCCGAAAAAGGCACTCAGTCCTCAGAAGGCGCGAATTCCTCGATCCTCAAGAGGTGTCTTGGCACGGAAACTTTTCTCTGCTTCCCGATTTTTCACAATCTTCCAAGCACATTGCCCTTCAGCTTTTTGGAATGTCCACTAGGCGAGAACCCGATCAAGACCTGTATATAGCTTTTAGTAGAGCCAACGAGGACACATGGTGGGAACTTCCTACACCTTCACAGGGTAATTCATGGGGGCGTTTCCTCGATACCACGGTGGAGGCGCCTTTGGAAATCGATCCTTCAGAATCAGCGGAATTGTGGCAACCGGGACAATCCTATCGACTTGGACCGGAAGGGGTTTTGGTGCTAGTCTCAAAAGGTTAGGGTTTGATTGAAAAAGGGCGCCAAATTTAACTTGGTACCCTTTTTCATTCGATCTGATTAAGCCTGGGGTTATCCCCGAGCGATACGCAACATCACTTTGGCCCGGGCCTTGGAGGCCCTTGTTTCTTCCAAGACTGAAGCCGTTGCTGTCGCAAGAGGGATAACCTCAAGGTCTTTGAGAGCAGCGGCGGTGTCGATTTGTCCTTTGAGAATGGCCCGCCCCGTCAGAAGGGTAATGACTTCGCCCTTCATTTGGACGATGCCCCCGTCAATAAAGTAGGTTTCATCCTTGCCTTGGTTACGGATAATGAGGCTTCCCGGTTTCATGCGCCCGACAAGCGGGGCACGCCTTGGAAGAAAACCCGCTTGCCCGTCAAACAAGGGGAGGGAAACATATTCCGCAGGGGTGTCGACAACCGCCTTTTCAGGGGTGACGACAACGCAACGAAGGGTGGAGTTTGCCATGGCTTATCTCCCGCCAGCGAGGAGCCGTTTGCCCTGTTCTTCGGCCTCATCAATGCCACCAACATACATAAAAGCACCCTCAGGTAGGTGATCCCATTTCCCTTCGCAAAGCTCCTTAAAGCTCCGGATAGTCTCCTTGATAGGCGTAACCTTGCCCGCTTTGCCGGTGAACACTTCGGCAACGATGAATGGCTGGGACAGAAACCGTTCAATGCGGCGGGCACGAGCCACCACTTGTTTATCATCCTCGGACAACTCCTCAACACCCAAAATGGCGATGATGTCTTGGAGTTCGCGATACCTCTGGAGGATTTGCTGAACCCGACGAGCAATGGCGTAGTGTTCTTCTCCCACAATGTTGGGGTCAAGAATATTGGAGTAGCTGGCCAAAGGATCCACGGCAGGGTAAATTCCTTTTTCCGAAATTCTCCGTTCAAGGTAAATGAAAGCGTCAAGGTGCTGGAAAGCATTCGCCGGGGCGGGGTCGGTTGGATCGTCCGCCGGAACATATACGGCTTGAACCGAGGTAATTGCCCCACGGGTTGTCGAGGTAATGCGCTCTTGGAGCTCACCCATTTCGGTGGCCAAGGTAGGCTGATAACCTACGGCGCTGGGCATACGACCAAGAAGGGCGGACACTTCGGAACCGGCTTGGGAAAAGCGGAAGATATTGTCAACAAACAACAATGTGTCCTTGCCCGTGGCATCCCGGAACCATTCGGCCATGGTGAGCGCGGTAAGGGCCACGCGAAGGCGGGCACCGGGGGGCTCATTCATTTGGCCGAAGACCATTGCCGTTTGGGTAATAACCGAACGATCGGTTTTCCCGATTTTGGTTTCCTGCATTTCCAACCAAAGATCATTACCTTCACGGGTTCGCTCACCGACCCCAGCAAAAACAGAATAGCCACCATGCTGGCTGGCAATTCGGGCGATAAGTTCGGTGAGGATAACGGTTTTACCAAGACCCGCACCGCCGAACAGGCCTGCTTTGCCACCACGGACCAGCGGGGTCAAGAGGTCAATAACCTTAATACCCGTCTCAAAGATCTCGATCTTGGGCGATAGTTCGGTGAGGGCTGGGGGGGGACGATGGATGGGTCGGTATTCAGTTGCCTTAACCGGACCCCGGCCATCAATTTCTTGACCCAAAACATTGAATACACGACCAAGGGTTCCTTCGCCGACTGGAACCGTTACTGGGGCTCCGGTATCAACGACTTCCATACCCCTGACCAAACCATCGGTTGAACCAAGGCCAACACAGCGAACTCGACGGCCGCCAAGGTGTTGTTGAACTTCGCCAACCAGATCCACCACAATGCCTTTGAAGTTCGATTTAATCGTTATTGCATTGTAAATACTGGGAAGGTGACCTTCGGGGAACTCGGCGTCAAAGGTGGCGCCGATCACTTGAATTACTTTGCCTGTCTTGACTGCTGTTTCGGTCGCACTGCTCATCTTAAAAACTCCGTAAAAACTGTTCTGTCTGCCAAATGTTCCTAATCCGCTTTTGGATAATCAACCTTGGGATTAACCGCTTATTCAAGGGCGGCCGCGCCACCTATAACCTCGGAAATCTCCTTGGTGATGCTGGCTTGGCGGGCACGGTTGTATTGGCGGCTAATGGTTTTAATCATGCTGTCGGCATTTTCGGTGGCGGCTTTCATGGTTACCCTTCGGCCAATTTGTTCACTTACTGCCGCATCTAGGAAACACTTAAAGAGTCTGGTACGGAAGGATTGGGGCAAAAGCTCGTCTAGGATTTCCGCCGCATTGGGAACAAATTCATAATCCACGGGAGACCCCGTATTGGAATCTTTGGATTTTTTGGCGGGATCCTGCTTGGCAGAATCCTGAGGCAACCCGGCAAGGGGAAGGAGCGTCTCTACCATGGGTGTTTGACGGGCCGGGGAAAGGAACTTCATATACGCCACATCCAACTGATCAATTTCGCCTGCCAAAAAAGCGGCAATATATTTGCGAGCCACGGGTTCAAGGTCTTCCCATTTTGGCTTGTCATCGAATTGGGTATAGCTGGCGGTGGTAACGATTTTTTGATACTTAAAGGAGTTGATACCGCGTTTGCCCGAAGCCTCGATGTTCAGGGCGATGTTTGATTCTTTGGCTTTGCGAATGCGGGTGTAGGCCTCGCGAAGGATTCCGGCGTTGTACCCACCGCAAAGACCCCGATTGGAACAAATGACCAAAAGCAATGCTTTTTTAACAGGGGTCCGGGTAGCCAGTAAGGGATGTTGACCGCTGGAACCGCTGCGGGCGAGGTCGGCGGCTACCTCGGCAATTTTCCGGGTAAACGCCTCTGCTTCTGTCGCTCGGTCCAACGCTTTTTTAAAGCGCGCGGTGGCGATCAGTTCCATGGTCCGGGTGATTTTCCGGATGTTTCTGATCGCCTTGCGGCGACTAACCAGCTCACGCGTCTTGGCCACGACTCACCTTGTGCTTGTTAGGGGTCACGAAACAACCGTGACCCAACTCCCAATAAGAGGCCTAATTACCCGCGAAATTGGTGTCCAAAATCCTTGATCGCTTTTTCCAGACCTTTGGCAAGGTCGGGCGTCAATTTCTTTTCCTTGAGGATCCCATTACGAATCTCGGGAGTTTGTTCCTTGAAATAGCGGAGGAACTGGGTTTCCCAAGCCTGAACTTGGCTGCGGGGGGTGCTATCAAGATAGCCCTTGGTTCCCGCAAAAAGGATGGCGACTTGGTCGACAAAGTGCATAGGAACATTGGCTGCTTGTTTTAAGATCTCAACCACCCGGTACCCACGATCCAGCTGCCCTTGGGTGGCCTTGTCGAGTTCGGTTCCCAGTTGGGCAAAGGCCTCAAGCTCGCGAAAAGCGGCTAGATCCAAACGCAAACCACCGGAAACGCTCTTCATGGCACCCGTTTGGGCTTTGCCACCCACACGGCTAACGGAGATACCCACATCGACAGCGGGACGAAGCCCGGCGTTGAACAAGGCACCCTGAAGGTAGATCTGACCATCCGTAATGGAAATCACATTGGTGGGAATGTAGGCCGAAACCTCACCCTCCAGCGTTTCAATGATGGGAAGGGCGGTTAGCGTTCCACCCGACGCCACCACTTTGGCAAGTTTGTGACCAGGGAACTTGGGAAGAACGCCTTTGTGAGCATGTTCCTTTTCCAAAGGTCCAATATAGACCTTGGCCGCTTGACCTTGGGTCCGGGCTTCTTCCGAGGCGTTTGTGGTTCCCCAATCGTCCGTAACCTTGGTAGCGTCCGCATTGTCTGGAACAATTACCCAGCGCTCGGCCAACTTTACCGATCGCTCGAGCAGGCGGCTGTGGGCGTAGAAAATATCGCCCGGGTAGGCTTCACGACCAGGGGGACGACGCATAAGCAATGAAAGTTGGCGATATGCGGCGGCTTGTTTGGAAAGGTCATCGTAAACACAAAGGGTGTGTTGGCCCTTGTGCATGAAGCCCTCGGCAATGGCGCAACCGGCATAGGGAGCCAAATATTGCAGCGGAGCGGCGGTTGCCGACGAGGAGATCACCACAACCGTGTAATCCATGGCGCCGCCGGTGCGCAGGGTTTCGATCAGTTTGGCAACGGTAGACTCTTTTTGACCGATGGCAACATAAACACAAATCACATCGCCACCCTTTTGGTTCAGGATGGTGTCGATGGCAATGGTGGTTTTACCCGTTTTGCGATCGCCAATGATGAGTTCGCGCTGACCTCGGCCAATCGGAATCATTGCGTCGATCGCCTTGATACCTGTTTGGAGAGGCTCTTCGACGGGTTGCCGTGCGGCAATACCGGGAGCGGGGCTCTCGACAAGTCGAAACTCGTTTGTGATGATGGGGCCCTTGCCATCCATGGGATTGCCAAGTGGGTCAACCACCCGGCCAATCAAGGCGTTGCCAACTGGAACCTGAAGGAGGCGGCCCGTGGCCACCACCTCGTCACCTTCGGTTAATTGAAGGTAATCGCCGAGGATAATAACACCCACGGAGGTTTCTTCGAGATTGAAGGCAAGTCCGATGACTTTGGTGCGGGTAAACTCAACCATCTCCCCGGCCATCACATTGGATAGACCGTGAACACGGGCAATACCGTCGCCAACCTCGAGGATTCTGCCGGTTTCCCGCGCCTCGAGGCGATCCTTGTAATTCTCGACCTCACTCTGGAGTACGGAAACGATCTCGTCCGGCTTGAATTTCATGAGTGCCTTTCTCCTCAAGTAGCTGCGTCATTCGGTTAAGTTTGGACCTGCTGCTCTCATCCCAAACCATATCACCAACCCGGACCACCATTCCACCAAGAATGGATGGGGCGAGCTTTTGATGGAAGCGGGGTGTCTTGCCCAATCGGGCACGAATCACTCCCTCAATTTTGGCCAATTGCTCAGGTGTGAGCCTAGTGGCAGAGGTAACCTGAACATCGACCTTGCACTGTTTGGCATCATCGAATTTTTGGTATGCGAAAAGGATGTCCCCTAGCAGGTAAAGGCGGTCATGATTGTTGAGAACCTGAATAAAGTTCGCCAAAAGTCCTTCAACCTTGCCCTCAAAAACCTTTTGCAAGACTTCCCGGCGCTGATCTCGACTTGTTCCATGGCCTTCAAGGAACAGGTGAACCAATGCTTTACTTTTGACCGCAATAGCCAAACCTTCGGCCTCTTCGCGAATCGCCGAAGTTCGGCCATGATTGTTAGCCGCACTCCAAAGGGCTTCCGTGTAAGTATCAATTAAACGCCGTGTGGTATTGTCAAAATACCCTTGTTCGGTCGCTTCGGTCATGTCGTTTTGGACCATAACTAGCGAGCCCCAGTAACGGCCATGGTTTGGTCCAAATCCACAATCGCCTCGTCAAGGAGGCGGGCATGGTCTGCTTCGGAAATTTGCTTTCCCAAAACCTTCGCGGTTAAGAGGCCTGAAAGTTTGATCGAACGAAGCGAGATTTCCAGCAGTGCCTGGTCTTTGGCTGTTTCCAATTCCCGGGTCATACGGTCTCGTTCGGCGGCGATCTCTTCCCGGGCCCTACCCAACATTTCTTCCCGGAGGGCTTGGCCGTCACGACGAGCTTCCTCCACCATTTGGCGAACCTGATCCCCGGCTTGGGCAAACTTTTCGTCTAGTTCGCCTCGAAGGGCGGCTGCATCCGCGCGAGCTTTGGCGGCGTCATCGGCCACCTTTTGCAGGGCATTTTCACGGTCGGTAAGGGCTTCCATGATAGGTTTCCACGCAAAGCGTTGAAGCACCAAAATGAGGCCGCCAAAAATCAAGAAGGCGAAAAGTGCCAAGTCAACCGACCAACCAAAAGGCTCAAAATCGCCTTTGGGAACTGCGTGTCCTAGACCTTGGGAATCCGGGCCGGATTTTACCTCGGCCATAACGGAACCAGACCCCAACAAAAAGCCGAGGCCGAGCAGGATAACAATCGAAAACGCTCGCATAATGAATTAACCCCGAGTATAAGATCCCGGTTTGGGAACCCCCACCCAAGCCACCCCAAGTGTATGGAAATACACGGGGTAACCAAAGCCCCGCTCGATACTGGCATTGACCAGAATCGAGCCCTATTGACAATGTTTCGGCCGGTTCGCTTAGAACAGGCAGAACAAAATGCCCAGAAGGGTAACGCCTTCCAGAAGGGCCGCAAAAATTATGGCACCACGCAGGATTGTGTTGGCAAACTCGGGCTGACGAGCTATCGACTCGGTCAGTCCTTTACCAATCAACCCCAAGCCAATACCCGCACCTAACACGGCAAGGCCAAGGCCAATACCCTTGCCAATACGAATCAGGCCTTCGTCCGCAGCCATAATAGGGTCCGCCGTAAGGGCAACCACCGCAACCGCCAAAACCAGAAGTTTCAAAGACTTCATCTTCCCAACTCCTCCGCTTCAATTTGCGGCTTCAAAGCCGCCCAAGAGAAAAAACCAACTTGGTTCGTTTATGTTATGGCCTAATGGGCCGGATGGGGAACCGGATCATGTCCTGTTCCTTTGCCACCATGGTCCCCATGATTATGTTCCCCGGCTTCATGGTTGTCATGGGCATGACTAGAATGCGTCGCCATTCCCATGAATAGCGACGTCAGCAGGGTAAATACAAACGCTTGGAGAAAAGCCACAAAAAGCTCCAAGCAACTTAAGGCGATACAGATAACGATACTTCCAAAACCCACCACAGGGTGGAGCCATTCCCGCATTCCTGATTCCGCACTAGCGGCTGTGAGAATGAAACTTAAAAGCACCGCCAAAGCCACATGGCCGCCATACATGTTTGCAAAAAGGCGAATGGCCAACACGCCACTTCGAATGAAGATCCCCAAGAGTTCAATCACAAAGAGGAGGCCGCTGATTACAAAGCCCCCTGGAAGGGCAATGGGCATCCAAAACCCTTTGATGTAGCCCACTATGCCATTGGCCCGAATCCCGTTATAGTTAATGGCCAAAAAGCTGAAAGCGGCAATGCCGGCGGTTACGGCTATGCTTGCCGTGGGACTTCCCCCCAAAGGTGCCGGGATCATTCCCAACAGATTGCAAGTCAAAATAAACAGGAACATCGTCCAAAGGAGCGGCAAGAATCGATCCGCTTGATCCCCCAAATTGGGTTTGGCAATGTTGTCCCGAATGTAAAGCAAAAGCATTTCTAAGAAGTTGTTGAACGGGCCCTTGGCAAGTTTGCCGCCACGAATGGCACGGGCCAGGGAAACCCCACAAAAGGTGACAATTGCCGCAGCAATCAGCAACAACAGCATGAATTTTGTGAATTGGAGGGAACCAAAAGAGGGGAGATGAAACCCGATACCTTCGATGAAAATACCTTTGGGCTCGAAAATCGCCCAATGAACCTTGTCCTTGGGCTCTTCCAGAGCGGTTCGCAAAATAGGGTCAAGGCCTCCGCCTTGTGCAAAAAACCAAGCCATGCACTTTACCCTAGCGGACCTTGGCGAACCCGGACTCTTTGCCGGTATTACCCTGTGCCGCAACAACGAACCACCCTAATGAAGAAATTACCAAATAGGAAAGAAATAACCAGATTAGAAAGGAAATTTTTTCCGAAAAAGGAAGGAGATTACGCCGGGCAAGGAACACAAGTGAGCCAATGATAAAGAGTTTCGCAAAAGAGCCACCCAACAAAACCA
>SIAL01000057.1 GCA_009691815.1 Gemmataceae bacterium
CCTTCGGGTGCTTCGCACAATTGGAACCTGACCCTTTAGCTCCAAAGAATCATGGAGCTTCCGCTCCACGCTCGCCTGGATTTTTGTCGGTTTGTGGTAAGGAATTGTCGGTTCGAGCCATTCAAAATCTGTGTTTACAAGTCGGTTTTCCCCTGTCTACAGGATGTCGACTCATGTCTACAGGTGTCTACAGGTGACGGGTTTTTGGGGGCAGCAGTGGATATCTTTGGTGATTACAACAATTTATTTGCTAATTATGTAATTTACAAAGTTTCTGTAGATTCCTGTAAAAATCGAACAATGTCATGCAGATTGCTTTAAATGTCTTTTAGATTCCTGTAAATGCCAAATGTATCACGCAAAATGTTTCCGGATGCCGACTGCTATCGTTACGGTAGCCGCGGTTCACTATTTTCTTTTCAGATTCTCCATGGCAACACGGGCTTCACCGGGTCCCCGTGGTAGGGAAAAGGTGCCTGCCCGAGGCCAAGAACGGCACACGGAGTGTGCCTACAACTTTGGACCCCTCTAAAGGGGGGTATAACGGGATGCGGCGCCATTTCTTAATTTGGATTAAGATGAGTCAATTGGGAGGTGATAAAAGGGTACCTGTTACCTTTGAATGCTTCCTGTTCCATGTTAAATTATTTGTCCGTTGCTGGTACGCGTCCGGCTCGTTAAAAAAAACGACCTGCAATCGGGCTTATTGGAGCCAAATTCGATGGGGAATAAATCAAGAACGGCACACGGAGTGTGCCTACTACTTTGGTCCCTCCAAAAGGGTAAAATGCCGTACATCTGACCGGGGATCGAACGAAGTAGGCACACTCCGTTTGCCGGTGTATTTATTAGCGTTTTGGTAGGAACGGGAAGTGGTTTGGACCGAGTGGATCAGGACCTAAAAACCCATGGAAAATCAGGCAAAAATGATTTGGGTCACTCTGGGTGATTGGCCACCCGCCAATGGCAACCAAGACGCTTTAGACCTTGATGACACGGGTTGCCCCCCGCCCACAAGGACATTTTTCCCGCAAATGGAAGATTGATTCCCGTGAATAGGTACGGTCAAACGCCTGTGACCGGGTACGATAAAAGAATCGTGGTAACTTCGGTACGCCAAAGGGAGATTTCCAATGAAAAGACCAATGCCCCTAGTTAACTTCCTTTTGTTGATAGCAGGATTTGTTTTTTTTGCAAAAGCCAGCTTATTTGCGGCGGATTCGAAGCGTCCACCCCAAAAGGTCGGGCACCCGTCGATGGAAAGCCCACACGCTTCACCCATCGTGGTTCATGGTAATTTTGTTTATGTGGTCAATACCCCTGCCGGAACGGTCGATGTGATCGACCGGATGGGGCGGCGAATCGTCGCCCGTATCCCCGTTGGCGTCGATCCGGTCAGCATTGCCGTCCGGCCTGATGGCGCGGAGATCTGGGTTTCTAACCATGTCTCCGATTCGGTCAGCGTGATCGACACTGATCCCAAGAGCGTGACCCACTTTCAAGTCGTAGCCACGATCCAGGAGTTCGATCCAACCACCAAGGCGACCCGTTTCGATGAGCCGGTTGGGATCGCTTTTGCCAGTAACGAAAAGGCTTATGTTGCGTTGTCTTCGGAAAACCAGATTGCCGTCATTGATGTGGCATCGCGCAAGATAACCAAGCGGCTAAAGATTCTGGCTCAAGAGCCACGGGCGATTTTGGTCCGTGGCGAACGGCTGTATGTGATCGCGTTTGAGTCCAACAACAAAACCCAACTTTCAGGAGGACCCAGGGACAAGATCGATGGAAATCTGGTAACCTTCGATGCCTACAAGCACTCGATCCAGAATAACAATGTATTGTCGCTAGGCCATGTCGTGGATATTGTCAAACACCCAAATGTTCCCGACCGCGATTTGTTTGTCTTCGACACCAAGACGGAAAAACTGCTCGAAACCGTCGAAACCTTAGGCACCCTGCTCTACGGCCTCGCGGTCGATTCAAAGGGTACGGTTTTCATCGCCCAAACAGATGCTCGAAACGATGTTAATGGGCGAGCGGGCACGAAAAAGCACAGTTTGAAAGAGATGGAAAACCGCACCTTCTTGAACCTTATCACCCGTGTTCGCTTTAAGGAAGGTCGCCCGGAAAAACCTCAATTCATTGATCTTGAGCCGTTGCCGCCACGACACCCCGAGCTATTCCAAACCCTTGCAACACCCTTTGCGATTCAAATCACCGACGATGATTCGACTCTGGTTGCCTCGGCTGCCGCATCGGACAAACTTTTCACCGTGGATTCGTCGACTGGCAAAGTCCTTGGTAGAATCGAAGTCGGATCAGGACCCCGTGGCATCGCCCTCGATGCAATGAACGCGTGGGTACTGAACGCCCTTGCCAACACGGTTTCGCTGGTCGATCTCGCCGATAAGAAGAATCCAAAAATCGTCACGACCATTCCGCTTGAAGACCCAACCCACCCAACTTTTAAGCGCGGGAGGATTGCGTTCAACACGGCGGGGGCCTCCACGACCGGAACATTTTCTTGCGCGAGTTGCCATCCAGACGGGCACACCGACCAACTCCTTTGGGTGCTGGACACCCCGGTCGTCAGCGGTGGCAATCAGATAATGCCGCGAAGCACTATGCCCGTTCGGGGCCTAAGGGATACTGCCCCATTCCATTGGGATGGCATCCCCGGCGACCCCTACGGGGGGATCAATAGCGCAAACATACACAAACGAGTCCCACCCAATAGCAGCCTAGACAAACCGGAAAGCACCTCGCGCCATTTGATCGATGGCGGCTTGGCCTCGACCATGCACCTCCTAGGCGACATGAAGAAAAATGACGAAGGGAAACTCGGCGAACTGTCGGGCCGGGAGCGGGATGACATGGCCGTTTACCTACTCGGCGTGCCCTACCCACCGGCCCCCAAAAGGGCTTACACGAACGCGGTTTCCGAACGGGCGAAGACGGGATTCAAACTTTTTCACATCGAAGGCGACCACGATCCCAAACAGGCCACCCCGAATTTGTGCGGGAATTGTCACCGTATGCCGTTCCTAGTCAGCACGAAAACCCCCGGCACTGGCATGGATGCGCCCACTTGGCGCGGAGCCCAAGATCGCTGGCTGATCCTCCCTCAGGGGCGGCTTAACATTATCGACTTCGATTTCTTTCGTCGAGAGATTGAGCAAGGCGCGCCGGAACGGGAGATCTGGCGGTTTTCGTGGAGCGGCCGGACACGATTCGATCCGGTTTGGGACATGGTCCTAGAGATGGGCACAGGCTTCTCCGGAGCGTTCGCCCGCCAGGTGACGATAAACCGAAAGACCGCGGGGGATGACCTTGTGGTAAACCTTCTTAGCGCGCTGGAGGCCTCCGCATCTGATGGGGCCGTGATCCTAGAATGCGATGGCCTTTTCCTCGACGGGGCGTTGCCTGTGGTTTTACAGTTCGACGCCTTACACCAGGGGGGGACCTATGTAAAAAAGAACGGCGACCGCTTGGCGTTTTCACGGAAGGAGTTGCTGGCTCTGGCGGCGGAGGGCAAATTCGTTGGCACCTTCACCGCTCGCCATGGGGCCAAGGCAAGTCTTGATGACCCACAACCCGCCCTCTGGACATTGGGACCAATCGAGCGACAAATAGGGCGGCAACGGTTCCCGATCCTATACAACGGGCTTTTGAGCATGACCGTCAGCGGGCGGCATTTCCGTGACGATGCTTTACTGTTCGTTAACGGGAAACGAGTTGCGGGCAAAGTAAAGCGGGAGGCGGGAGAAAAGGTTGTAATCACCTTGGAATCGTTGCCACCTGTTGGTTTTCAACTCCTGCAAGTGCAGGTCCCAGAGGGAATGTTCAGCAACGACTTCATTTTTTATGTCACCAAAGACGAGGAGGCGGCCAAGGACCTTAAACAGGAACAAGCCTTGGTCGACACCCCGCCGAGGGATCCGCTCGCCACCGCGATCGCCAAAAGCGACCTCACCGCCGTAAAGAAACTTCTGCCCGATAAGGCCGCAATCAACAAACGGCGTTCGGAGGGGTCCACACCGCTTGGCACCGCCGCCCTTTATGGGCAAAGGGAGATCGCCCAGTACCTTCTCGACAACGGTGCTAATGTGTCCGCCACAAATTCGGACGGCAACACCCCATTGCACCTTGCGGCGTTTTTGTGCCGTTTCGAGGTGGTGCAACTCCTGCTGGAGAGGGGCGCGGTACCAGTTCAAAAAAATAACAAGGGCGAAACAGCGATCGATGTGGTTTCTGGACCTTGGAGTAAAAACCTGGTGGACATCTATACCGGTATCGGTGCATCTAATATTGGTGGGTCTAATGGCTCCAAGTTGGATCTGAAAAAGATTGAGATGGAACGGCCGAAAATGGCCACGCTTTTACGGGATCAGGCCAAGTAATCTTCCCAGAACCTCTGGCCCGAAACAATTAAGATAACAGGTATTGAAAAAGTTTTTAAAATATCCTAAACAAAAACAAGTGGTATTCTAATGTCAATTACTATTGTTTGCCAATGCGGGGGTCGACTGAAGACACCCGATTCTTTTGCCGGTACAAAAATAAGGTGCCCAAAATGTTCTGCATCTATTTTGGTTTCAATTAATGACATTGCTATTGTGGAATCTTTCGAATCAACCCAAATCGATATGAATTCTTCTGGACATTTTACTAACGACTCAACCATAAATGAAGATAGTGATTTTAAATTATTGTGCCAAAAATGCAACACAATAATTAGTCCTATTACAAAATTACCAGGAAAAATAATTGAGTGCAGCAAATGCAAACAGTTACTGCAAATTCCTGAACAAGATCTAAATAATGAAAATTCTGATATAGCCGAATCTGAAACAAACACACCTAAAAAAAAGAAAAAAAAGAAAAAAATCGCAAAGAACTACACCGACTATACTACTTCATCTTCAGACGACAAGTATTGGAACGCAATTGCATCCAATGAAATGCGGCGTCATGGAAACAGTCAACCATCAGTACTTATTGGTTTTTTTCTTGAATTTTTTGTAGGTTTTTTTAGTGCTGGCATCCTTTCTGGTTGTGGTCTTGCCTATATGGGCCATGGCTATAGTTTTTTAAGAGGCTCTTTAATAACTCTCGCTGTTTATGTTTTTTTTATAGTTATTTCATGTGGAATTGGTCTTCTTTTTTGGCCAATTTATGCTGGATTGTGTACAATTAAACTAATAGTTTTTTGTTTTCTTGTATTTTTTATGTAATTTGCAATAATCTTGTTGTACTAAAATTTGTTTTATTTATTTACAGTTTCATTTAACTGAATTTAAATTATTAACAGTAACCTGTATTTTACTAAAACAATTTTTGCTAATCATTTTTTTCATAATTATTATATGAAAATGTAGTATGTTAAATTTGACTTTAATTTTATCAATTGTTTACCCTATTTTTAGAAATTTCTTGTATTTGCAACTTGGGCCTTGGTGCTCCGTTGGATTAGTCCTCACCTTATCCCTTGGAGGGTAAATGAGATCACGGCGATACCGAGGTTGCTTGAATCCCTTGAGATCAAGGGTTGTCTCGTGACGATTGACGCAATGGGTTGTCAAAAGGAGATAGGGAAAAAGATTCTGGATAAAGGAGGGGATTACTGCCTTTGTGTTAAGGGGAATCAAAATAATTATGTCTTTGGCATTCCCAAGGGATTCCGTGAGGCATCCAAGTGGCCTAGATTGGAAGCAATCGGTGTGGTGATCAATGAGACGAAACGGGATGGAAAGATGACGAATTAGGTTCGTTATTACATCCTGAGCCGGAAGATGAATGCGAAAGAATTTGGGCAAGCGATGCGGGGGCATTGGGGGATTGAAAAACCAACTGCATTGGTAATTGGATGTATCGTACCAAGAGGACAATTGCCTTGTCCGTTAGGGCCATGCGGATGCCAACTTGGCCATCATTAGGCGGCTCACCTTAAACATGCTTAAGGCCAATAAAACTGAAAAAATGGGAATCATAAATAAACGACTCTTTGCGGGGTGGGATATGGACACCTGTGAGGTGGTCCTTGCTGGGTAACGACTTATGACGCGTTTGCCCTGCGTCCTTGCTGGGTAACGACTTATGACGCGTTTACCCTGGTCCAAT
Organism: Gemmataceae bacterium; assembly: GCA_009691815.1. Lineage (GTDB taxonomy): Bacteria > Planctomycetota > Planctomycetia > Gemmatales > Gemmataceae > SYLG01. Next base: position 6,121 of record SIAL01000057.1, read on the forward strand.
ACCTCGTTTCCTCTGAATCTTAAAGTTACTTTTGATAATAATCGCAACCGGCAAGACCAAAAATTACTGGCATTCCTTTCTATGTATCCTTATATTTTGAGGAAGCACCCCCTTAACCTTGCCGCAGTTAGGAGTTCGCTTTTGTCCTCAACCGCTTCCATTTTGAATTCCCCAAGTGCGTTACTGAAAGAAGTTGTTTGCCCCCATTGCTGGCACCATTTTCTCCCCTTTCAGGTGTTGTGGATTTCAAGGCACGATGACCTTTTGGGCGACCCACGGTTGGGCCGCAATGAACCCCTCCGTTTTTTGCCCACAACCTTCAATAGCAAAGGCAACGCCTATGATCCCAAGGGTATCGAATGCCTAGACCTTGCCTGCCCCCATTGCCACCTGTTTATTCCCCGATCCCTATTGCTTTACCCGGTCAGCTATTACGCCATCCTAGGCACCCCGGCCAGCGGCAAATCGTGTTTCCTCGCCTGCATGGCTTGGACCCTTAGAAAAACCATGATCATGCGGTTTGGTCTCGATTTTGGCGATACCGATCCCCGGCTCAACAAGGCCCTCCATGACTATGAAAACGCTCTCTTTCTAGGCCATAATCGCGACATTCCCGCCGCTATGAAAGACCTTATTGCCAAAACCCAAACCACCGCCCATGATGTCCACCAAAATGTATTTTTCGAAGGGCAAAACACCCGCCTGCCAAGGCCCATGCTCTTTGACATCAAGCCCGGAACCGGTCTCCTCGCCAAATCCCACAAAACCGATCCCACCCGGGTCATTTGTCTTTACGATTCCGCCGGGGAATCGTTCATGCCGGACAACAAATTGGATGATAAATCGCTGGATGTTACCAAATATTTGGCCAAAGCCGCCACCGTTTTCTTCCTTTATGATCCGATGCAGGATGGCCGCTTTATTGATTTGATGAAAAAACAGGGAGTCGCCCTGCAGGAAGCGCCTACCACCAGCAACCGCCAAGATATCGTCCTAAGAGAAGCGGGTGCCCGGATCCGTCGTCTCGATGGCGCCGATCCTTTCAAGGGGAAAAACAGGGTACTCATGGTCCTCTTAGCCAAGTGGGATTGCTGGCAAGGCCTTATGAAGGGGATCCCGGACGCCCCCCCCATGGTGGATACCCAAGTGGGAGAACCGCCGGCTTTGGATATGAAAATCATCAACCATATCTCCCAAGGAATGGAAAGGTTGCTCTTAAAGGTTTGTCCGGAAATCGTTTCCGCCGCTCGCAGTTTTGCCCAAACCGTCTACTTTCTTCCCGTGAGTGCCTTAGGGATTACGCCGGAATTCGACAAAAATCATTTCGCCGATACAGGCGAACGGCGCTTTAATATTGTTCCAAACAAAATCCAACCCAAATGGGTCGAGCTGCCCATGATCATGGCCCTAGCTCGGGACTCCGGCGCGATTCCCACCATGGGCGGAAAGGTCTAAATCATGCCAGAATCTTTGATCATCACCTCATTGCCTCGAACCCTTGACGGCAGCCAGGGATATGGCATCGCCGCCCAAACGAGGGGAATCGACAGGCTTCTGGTCAGTAAACTCAATGCCCTGGCCAACTACGATTTTGATAAATCGGCGGAGGGGATCGAACCCATTAATTTTTTCCATGTTAAGGTGGATGCCGCCCAACAGTCGTATCAGGTTCTTGGGCGGATCTCCTCGGCTCCCGCCGACTACACAGGCCGAGCTATTTACATAGCCCACTTTTACGCCTTCACCATTAGGGAACTCCATCAGGCCGGCCCGGTAGCGGTCCTCAGACACCTAATCGACAACCAACGATTTAGCGATAAATATCAGGGTCCACCCCAAGAATGGGAACCCATCGGGTGGAATCTGAGTGGATTGACCGATATTCCTCAAGGAAAGTGCCCCCTTTGGGAACAAACCTTTGGCAACGCCGCGATGGGCGGGATCATGGCCGACCGGCTGGAAAAACGGGAAGCTACTGGTTTTTTCTACCGTTCTGAACAACTTTCCAGCACCTTATGGGATCATTTAACCGAAGCCAATGCGGTCCTTCGCCCGGGGCTTTCGCGATGGAATGCCACCTTTGCCACCGCCTCCCACGGTTGGAGCGGAGATAATGCGGTGCTTTGGAAAGGGACGCTCACCCACACCAAAGGGGAAAGGAGATTAAGGACGGATCCGCGATTTGCGTTTGTGGATTTTTCCGATCCCTCCAAAACAAATGCTCCCCTTACCCGAGGCGAATATTCCCATATTGCCCAAAATGGGTTGACCCTAAAACCATCGCCTATGGCCTTGGTCAAACCGATTGAAAAGGAACCTGAAGATATTCTAGGAAATATACCGGAATTTTTTGATACGATCCCCCATTCTAGCCCTAGCCAAAGCCCTCCTGGGCCCCTAATCCATTCACCCAACCGACCCCCTCCTTCCTATCCAAAGGGCAGGGCCAAACCGCCTCCCATCCGTCGGCCAGGAGAAAAGGAAGATAGAGGTTGGAACAAATCCATTCAAAAAGAAAAGAAAACAAATGAAAAAACCAATATAAACTTTTTTAAATATATTACAATAACTGTAATCATTTTATCAATTATATTGTTATTGGCATTGGAAGTGATTTCTAACTTACTAATAACAGGAAAAGCTACGAAGGTTTGGAATTATTTACTGCCAGCATCTATTACAGCAGAAAAAAAATTACAAAACAAAGCTGATCAAATAAATTTAAAAATTGGAACTTTAGGAAACTTCAATGACATCTTTCCTAATGACAAAACAACAAGCAATTGGATTAAATTACACATTGCCAAAAATTCGACTCTTAACATTACAGATGTCGTATTAAATTTTGAATTTACCAATAACTGGAGAGAAGTCAAACCAAGCTTCATTCCATTTGGTAATGTTGTTGAAGGTAATTTTAAACTCATAAAAACAATACCAGTTACAATCAACGAGGATCCTGGGGAATTGCAAAAACTTTACGAGTTGTACAATGATATAAAGATCTCTTACAGTAAAACAGATAAAAAAGATTTTAAAACAATAGAGGAATATATTAGCAAAAAAGAAAATGGCAAACTTAATGAAATGTATCAAATACTTTCAAAATCAATTGAATTTAATGATAAACAATACACCGGAAATTTATTTTTAAAAATTAAACAAAATGAACTTGTTTTCAATGACAACAATTTCAAAAGAGCATTGCAAAAAGACTATTATAAAATGATACTAACTACTACTAAATCAATCGCAATTATGAAGCATCTCATAAAAGATATTAATAAAGATGCCGCTCCTGAATCATTGGAAGAAACCTTTAAAATACTAATGGATGCCATTGCCAAACTGAATCCAAAAAAAGGACTCAAAAAATGATCGACATCCTCAAAACCGTTGGCCATATTCGCGAACTCCTTCGCAGCCGGAACGGCCGAAATGCCGCCGACCTTGAAGCCACCGCCCGAGATTTTGCCGACGCCTTCCAACTCGTCATGACTAGGCTCGACCTTTGCCAAAACTTCCTCAACAATGGCTACCGCTCCGAAGCACTTCACCTTTCTCAAATCGAACCGGAAATTTTGGAGTTTTTTCAACTCAGCCAGTTTGAGGAACGCCAAAAATGGGACCTTCTTTGCACCGAAGAGGGCTACCCCGTCGCCGGTCAACCCTCCGAAAACGCCCTTATCAACCTCAATCGAGCCTATTCCGAAGATGAAGGGGTTAGGGATCTCCTCCAAGAATATCGGGCCCTAGCCCTCACTAATGCTTCCCTTTTGGATCGCATCACCGTCCTTAGGGCCATCCATCAACAGGATCCCAACAACCCCGCCATCCAGCGCAATCTCCAGGATTTTGAACGCCTTCGGCAGAAGGATTTGGAGTCGGAGGCCATCAAAGCCCACCAAACGGGCAGTTGGCAAAAACTTCTTAATCTCAGCAGGGAAGTCAACGGAATTCCTTGGATCAATTCTCCTCCGGAGTCCATCGTCGCCAAGATTGACAAATTGGCGGAAAAGGCTCAGGATTTTTTTAACCAACAAGAATTGAGGCAAAGTGCCGAGGAGGTCAAAAAAGCTTACCTAACCCTGCAATTTTCCGCGGTGGAAATTGCCTTTGCTGATTTTGATAATTGGTGCGAAATGCTCAAGGTTTCTCTGGAAGACCCCATTTCCAAACAACTTAACCCCGTCCGAAACTGGCTGGCTAGGGAGGTGGGAAATACAAAACGCTTGGAACGCATTCAGCAACAGATAGACAAGCTAAATCTATTGTTTCGATCCAAAAACGACTATGTTTGGGACAAATCCCTCCTTCAGGATGCCGACAACTTGGCGGCAAATATCTGCAAATTGACGGGAGTTCCCTTGGATCCTCACCTAGCAAAACAATTAAAGGATTTTAAAAACCAAATCGAAAAAGAAATGTTGATGAAAATGGTTAAGCCCATTGCCTGGATCCTTGGAACCGTTATTATTCTTGCTTTGGCTATTGGCATCCCCATGTACCTTTCCGGATCGGCCAAGCCCGGAAAAAGCAACAACGCCCCCCTTCCCAAAAAGGCAACCGAATTCTTTGCCCGTACCGGCCCAATGGGGCACGAAGGGTTAGGACCCTTTTTCTACCCCAAGCTAACCAAGTCTGGCATTTCCATTCCAGAAAGGCCCCTTGCCTAACTGATGGCCGGGGCGGAATGCGAAAGCTTCCCTAGCGATTTAAGGTTAAATAAAAAAAGGATCGGTTATGGAATACTACATTCGAAGACGCAATGGGCTAATGGGGCCATTTGATTTAGAAACTCTTAAGGAAAAAATCCGTTCGAATCAATTCCAAAACTTTGACGAAATCGGCGAATCCCGCAAAGGTCCTTGGAAGTCCCTAGCCCTATGGGTCGCCCCCCTTGTTCCCCCTCACCAGCCCGAATTATTTACGATGGCACCTATTGTTGCTCCGGCGGCGAAACCCCCAGCCAATACAGACTATTCCCTTGCCGGGATAGGTAACGCGGCAACGGGAGTCCAATGGTTTTATCGGTATGCAGAGGAGGAACCCGGCCCCCCGGTAAGCGAAAAAGAGATTCGGTCCATGATCAAGCGGGGGGATTTGGACAAGGATTTTTTTGTTTGGAGTAGCGACATGGAGGAGTGGGAACCGATAACCGATAAATTTGGATCTGATTTTCGAATTAAAAAAAACAAAGAAAAAATTAAAGAAAAAGAATATGAAGACGATGGTCCAATTCGAAATAAAAAAAACAAAGAAAGAATTAAAGAAAAAGAATATGAAGACGATGGTCCAAAAACTAAAGGAAGCAGGAAAAGGTTTTCATGTCCGTTCTGTGATTACGGAGGGCCCCCTGTTATAAAAAATACAATGTCAACGGGTGGATGGGTGTTCTTTATTACCCTACTATTGTTCTGCTTTCCACTCTGTTTTCTTCCATTCATAATGGGTGGTTGCAAAGACGAGGTACGAAAATGTGGCTCTTGCGGATCCCGGTTTGGGTGAGATCAAGCATGAAGAAAGTTGGCCTGATTGCCTTTGGCGGCTACATTTTGTGGAACGCCACATGGCTTCTACAAGGAAGCTTGCCCCCTTCGATCTTAAAATCCATTACCGGGCTTCCTTGTCCAACCACCGGAATGACCCGAAGTGTTTTATCGTTAATGAACGGTGACATTTGGAGCTTTTTTCTGTACAATCCATTCACGACTGTTTACATTGTGTTGGCCGGAATTTCCGTAATCTTCCTTTTGAGTCGCTTTTTGCAAAAGCAGGAAGTTCTTTTGCCGAAAGCTTTAGAATGGGGATGGTGCCTTTTTCTTTTCAGCGGATGGGTCTTGAAATTTGCCTTAGGAAAAAACTACTGGTAGGACGAATGTAATAATGTTTTGTACTGAAATTGTCATATTAAAACAAAACATAATGACATTTAAATTTAAACAAATCATACAATAAACAATTTATTTTAAGAATTTTAATGTGATTTTTTAAAATACTATTGCTTTTCCTTTGGGGCTAGGTGACCCGGCTTGACGCCCCGATTTCTTTCCTATTTTTTTCCAGCTGCGGTTTTCCTGCTTTCGATCCTATTTCGCTTACCCTTTTCCATTACCTTTTTTGACAAAACCAAACGGAACCGTGAAAAACCGCTGTTTCCCAGCCTTTTTTCGTGAAAACCCCGTTACTCATTCGGCTTTGCAAACCCGCCAAA
>SIAL01000058.1 GCA_009691815.1 Gemmataceae bacterium
TTGGCTCCGCCCTTACCGGCGTCTTGAGCCTTGGCTCCGCCCTTACCATCAGCAGCTTTGCCACAGGCTGCTTTTGTGGAGCAATGGCCAAGACCGCTAAGGCGGTTTTTCAAATCGCTCAAACCGCACTTGGCGCTGTTGCCAAGACCGGCGAGTTTATCGCGGAGACCGCCGAGGAGATTCAAATCTCCACAGCCTTTGGTGCCGCCTTTGCTTGCAGCCGCCTTGTCGCCACAGCCTTTGCCGCCAAGATGGCTGGTAAGGCCACTTAGCTTGCCCTTAAGGCTAGACAAGAAATCGCCACAATGTGCCCCGCCCTTACAGGCAGCAGCTTTACCCGCCTTGTCGGCGGCAGCTTTGTTGGCAGGGGCTTGATTAGTAGCGCTCGCCATCCAAGCCGAAGTGAGAAGCAGGATCGCAGCTTTCACGGGTGAGAACCTCCATGGACTCTTTTACGGGCCTTGATTCAACCCCAAGGAACCCTAGTGGCTCCTTGGCTTCCGGCCTAGGTCACTCGCCTTATCCCCTCGCCAGATTACAAATCTGGCAGAACAAAGGATTAGACGACTTTCCAAGCTTATCATCGACCCCCCATTTGACTTGCTTGAACAACTTTGCCTTGTTTCCTTGCCTTCCACCCCCACCCTACCTCCCTATTCTCGTTGCATATGGATTTTCCCCTCAAACCACTACAACCAATTCAAATTACGACTGCCTTTTGGGAAGTCATAAAACGACATAACCCACTTTCAACAAGTGGGTTGCGTCGTTTTATTGTTGGTTAATACCTTTTATTCATCCCGGTTGGGAAGCGGTTTCCGAACATCATCCGGAACCACCACGCGATTGAGGATGTTCCTTGGTTTGGTTTCTAAGACCTTGCCATCAACGATCTTGCCTTCGATTATTTTCCCGTCAATGACCTTCCCCATGGAAAGGGGAGTTTTAGGCCCCATCAGTTCACTGGTGGTTTCGCAGGAGGAGCAATTGCGAATGGAGTCTGTGCCGAAACTCAATTTTGGGCTCCAGGCCGCCCAGTTTATGCCTGTTCCTATTTTTGCCATGCCGGAAGAGCAGTCACAGTCCCCGCTAACGCTCATGGTTTTACAACCCGACATTCCCATTAAGGGTAGGGCCAATAGGATCCAACTCATTCCTTTGCGTTTCACGATGAACCTCCTTGTAACCGATGGTGCAATACTTGCGGGCGACGGATGTAGAACCCGTGGATACTTTGCCCAATCGGCATTTTTAAGGGATTGCCGATTCCACAAAGTGTCAAGATCGAAAGGTCTGGGCAAATTGGGGTTGCGGGATCCCTACCATCGGCGTTGCCGTTTTAGTCTTCCAACGGAAGAGAGGACAATTGGCCGCCTTTTCGGATAATTTCAAAAGGTCCCCATGAATTCCTTGCCGGAGTCTCCCTTGGCCCACACACCAAAGCGCTGGATTGTTCAACCCGATCCCGAGGGAGATATGGAGGGATTGGCAAAGGCCCTTGATATTGCCCCAATGATTGCCCGGATCCTTGCCTCACGGGGAATGGCCGACCCGGCATCGTGCAAAAAATTTCTAAATCCTTCTATTGCGGGGCTCCACCCCCCAGAATCCCTCGCGAATATGAAGGCGGCGGTCACCCTCCTTCGGGAAGCCTGTGAAAACCGGGCCCGTATTTGCGTCTATGGCGATTATGATGCGGACGGATGTACCGGGACCGCAATTTTGGTGCGGACCCTAACCAAGCTGGGGGGTGATGCCCATTACTATACCCCACACCGAATAAGCATGGGGTATGGCCTTCATGAAGAAGCCATTACCGAGATTCATTCCACGGGGGCGACCGTTTTAATTAGTGTCGATTGTGGCATTACCGGGGTGGGCCCCGTGCGCCTTGCTCGGGAATTGGGCATGAAAGTAATCGTTACAGACCATCACGAATTTGGCGACGAACTCCCAAACGCCAACGCCATCCTTCACCCTCGCCTTCCCGGTAAAGTGGCACCATTTGAACACCTTTCTGGTGCGGGTGTGGCGTTCAAGCTGGCTTGGGGACTGACCTCTTTGGGAGGGGATTCGACCCGTGTTCGGGACGATTTGCGTTCCCATATTAGGGACTGTATGGCCCTTGCCGCGGTCGGGACGATTGTCGATGTTGTCCCCTTGATCGACGAAAATCGGGTCATTACCCGTTTTGGGTTGGAGCATTTACGGAAATCCCCGTGGCCTGGAATCCACCATCTTTTGGATGTCGCAGGAATTTCACCCGACAAGCCAATTAAGGGGGAGGATGTCGCCTATAAACTGGGCCCGAGGCTTAATGCCTTGGGTCGGCTTGGATGTGCAAGGCTTGTGGTGGAAATGCTCACCACCGATCAATCGGGTCGGGCAAAACAGATTGCCTTGGTTCTTGATAAATACAATCAAGAACGCCAAACGATCGAACGGGCTATGGTGGAAGAAGCCAAGGAAGAGGTCGAAAAAACAAAGCAGGCGGAGGCATCCGCCATTGTCCTATTTCGCAAAAACTGGACTCCGGGGGTGGTGGGAATCGTCGCGAGTCGGATGGTGGAAACCTTTGGGAGGCCGGTTTTGGTGTTGGGTAAGGGCGGAGAAGGAACCCCCTTGGCCCATCTGATCGTTGGTTCCGGGCGTACCACCCCCGGAATTCACCTTAAAGAGGCGCTGGATCAATGCCGGGACCTGTTGGTCTCAGGCGGTGGCCATGCCGCCGCAGTGGGTCTCAAGCTGATCCCTGAAAATTTGAATGCGTTGCGGGAACGATTTCAAGAAGCGGTTTCAAAACAACGAGGAGGTGCTCCCATCGCGCCGGAACTTCGCATAGAGGCCGAGGTTCCCCTGCTGGCCATGCGGCCGGTGGTGATTCGGATGCTTGACGGTTTGGAGCCGTTTGGAGCCGCCAATCCTAGGCCCCTTTACATGGCGACGGGACTCAAGATCGACGGCGAACCACGCCTTGTTGGCAAAGACACCAATACGCTTCAAGTTTACCTCAAACAGGGGGAGACTCGCATCAAAGCGGTCGGTTTTCATATGGGGTCTCGCAAAGACGAAATGCTTTCGGGTGGGGGCGACTTAAGCTTGGCCTTCGCCCCTTCGATTAACGAGTATCAAGGTCGTATTTCGGTAGATTTGCATATAAAGGATTTTCAACCGGTGGCCAAGCCGGTCTTCCAATGGGAACCGCGAAAAACCAGTTTGGAAACTCCCCTTCGAGATCGGTAGACCCCTGATCGCCCTAAGGAACCTTTGGAGCCCACTCGTGACCGCCGTTCCATCCCCGCCGCGCCTCACCCAGGGTCTTGGTTTTTGGGAGGCGACCGCGATAAACATTACCCAAATTGTGGGTGCGGGCGTATTTGCCACGGTTCCCCTCATTTTGGGATACCTTCCGGGTTGGTATGCCCTCCTTGCCTGGCTCGTAGCCGGCATCCTCATCCTCGCCGATGGTATGGTGTGGGGCGAACTCGGAGCCGCCCTCCCGGCATCGGGCGGCTCGTACCATTTTCTATTGGAGTCGTTTGGCAAGAACAAATGGGGCCGCCTCATGGCGTTCCTTTTCGTTTGGCAAATTCTTATTAGCGGCCCCCTTGAGGTTGGGTCGGGTTTGGTGGCCGCTGCCCAATTTTCCACGGCGATCAACCCGGAATACCACGCCTTCGACAAACTCCACACCTACACCTTTAGCTTTGCTTTCGAAGAGGGAAAAACGATCGGTTTCTCCCTTTCTCCTTCCCGGTTTATCGGATTTAGCTTGGGTGTTTTGATCCTGTTTTTGCTGTACCGCAAGGTGACCGACCTTGGAAAAATAAGTTTGGTTTTTTTGGTGGGCGTTTTGGGCGCCCTCTTTTGGATCCTTTTCGAAGGATTGCCCCGCCTAGATTTGGGGGTCATGTTTGCCACGGTCCAACCCGAAGAGATGCCTAAAAACATGGGGACTGCTTTGGGGGCGGGCATGGGCTTGGCGATTTACTCGTATTTTGGATATTACAATGTTTGTTATCTGGGAAGTGAGGTGAAACAACCCGGGCGCACCATCCCTTTTAGCATCCTCACCAGCGTTATCGCGGTGGTGATTCTTTTTTGCCTTGTGCATGTGGCCTTTGTCAGTGTGATCCCTTGGCGGGAGGCAATGACCTTTAAGGACAACATTGCGGCAGAGTTCATGAGCAGGCTTCATGGCCCATGGGCCGCGACTGGAATCACTGTTCTTCTCATGGGAAGTTGTTTCGCCTCCTCATTTTCGGGGATGTTGGGCTATTCCCGCGTTCCCTTTGCCGCCGCAAAAAACGGCCATTTCTTTCCTTGGTTTGGCGCGGTTCATGAAACGCACAAGATCCCCCATCGCTCGCTTTTACTAATCGGAGGAATGGTGTTGTTTTGGAGTTTTTTCAATCTCGACACCATTATCACTGCCCTGATCGCCACCCGCATTTTGGAACAATTTGTGGCTCAAGCCGTTGGGGTCATGGTGCTCCGGCGAACACGGCCGGAATTGGTCCGCCCTTGGAAAATGTGGCTTTATCCCTTACCCTCGTTTGTGGCTTTGGTGGGTTGGTTGTACCTCTACTTCGCCACCGGGGATTTCTTTATGGTTCTGGGTGCGGCCACATTGCTTGTAGGAGCCATTGTCTTTTTGATTTGGTCCAAACTAAGCCAAACTTGGCCGTTTGCAAAAGGGGTTTAGCAGGACCATCCTTGGGATTAATGGACCTATTTTTTGAGAGGGGGCGCCCCTCCCGGCATCTGCCCACCCCCAACTTAAACGAAAAGATAAACAATCTTGGGTATCTTGTTCCGTACGAAACGAATAAACCGAAATTGGTCCTTAGACCTTGCGCGGGACATGCCCTCATAATGAAGGCACAGCCACCATATGGCCGATGTCGAAGCTAGACAATTTCAAGAGGGATGGGACATGAACGCAAACCGGGATGAACAAGACTCCGGCGGGGTGGTTCAGGAATGGGTGGGTTGGTTTAGGGATTGCCCTGCCCTGACGCCATTGACCGTAGCGGGACTTTTGACCTTTGGCGGGGCGGTCTTGGCGGGGCAACTTCCCGAGGGTTTCCGAGGCCTTTGGTCTCTTATCATCGCCCTGTTCCTAGGATTGGCAAGTCAATTTGTCATCCGGGATTGGTTGAATGAGGTGAATCAACGATTGGTTGCGGTTGGTGTCCTTTGTTTGGTCGGTTTGCTTCAAGTGGGATCAACACTTTGGATAATACCCCAATCGGATGACCCGGCCCGAAACTGGGACACGATCAGGAATTTAGGGTTTGTCCTTGGAGGGGTTCCTGTTTTTGGAGCGTTTTTGATTTTGATGCCTCTGATATTCCGCAAGGTAATCCTGATTTGTTTAGTCTGTTTTCACTTTGTGGGGATCTTGAGCGCGGTCACTTCGGTGGATCCCCCCGGCACCCATGCCCCGTGGGTATCGACCTTTTTGTGGGTAAAGATTTACCGCCCCTACCTCCACTTTCTTTACATGAACAATGCCTATCATTTTTATTCCCCGGAACCGGGACCCGCGACCCTTGTGTGGTACAGAATCGACTATTCCGATGGCAAAAGTCGATGGATTCGGATTCCTCACCGCGGCGACAGCCCGATGCCTTTGCTCTATCAACGGACCTTGTCGGTGGGCGAGGCGGTAAACATGGCAAACGGCTACACCCCCGTACACTTCTATTCCGAATTGTTACCCAAGCGAACAGCGTCCGGACTTGAAAACAGCCCTCAAATCCCGCCCCTACCTTCGGACATTCAGTCAGGCCTGGCCTATAGGGAACCCCAGCCTCATGTGAAATCCATCCTTTCTTCCTACGCAAGGCACATTGCCAAAAATTATGCCCACCCGGAGGACAATCCCAAAGCGACCATTACCAAAATCCGAATCTACCGAATTACCCACTCCATCCTTGCGGCGCCTGATTTGGCAAGGGGTGTTTCCCCTCTCGATCCCTCTACCTTTATTCCCTATTTTTATGGTGACTATGACGCAAACGGCAAAATGCTTGATGACAAAGACGGTTTCCTTTGGTTTGCTTTTCCCATTTACAATGCCGCCGAATTAAGGCGCCGTAACCCGGATGGACTTCTCCCTTCGTGTTTGGATTATTTTGTCCTGCATTCGGGTCTTGACCTTGCCAAGGAGAATAAATAATGAACCAGACTCCGAACACCAAGGCCGAATTCATCGAAGGCGCCCCCGATTCCGTCCTGGGCTTTATTAAGCAACTTTTCGTGGATGGGGACAAATTCTTTTTTGCCCCAAGCAGCCCATCCCTGGTGGGTTTGTTAAGACTCTTTGCGGGATTGACTATCTTTTATATCCATCTTTCCTACAGCTTTGACTTAATTTCAACCGTGGGACCGGATGCCTGGATTGATCAGGCACGAATGACCGAACAGCGGAATCAGAGTTTGGTTTATGCCCCTTCCACCGACTGGTCGGATTACAAGGAAGACAAATCCTTGAGGAAGGTGTTCAATTTCAGCATCTTTTATCATGTAAACGACACGACCGGGATTTGGGCCGTCCACATTGGAATTTTGGTGGCGAACCTGATGTTTGCCCTAGGTTTATTTACTCGGACGACCGCGGCTCTTACCTGGATTGGCCTCATTAGCTATATCCAACGGGCCCCAACCCACCTGTTTGGTATGGACACCATCGCCGCCATCTTTTGTTTGTACCTGATGATCGGCCCCTGCGATCAGGCGTTTTCCATTGATACCCTTATTTCGAGGTTGCGGCGTAAAAAAGCGAACGATCCCAACTGGGACGCACCCCCAAAAGCAACCGGTTGGGCCACTTTTGTCACCAGGCTAATGCAGATTCACATCTCCATTATCTACTTTGCCTCGGGAACCTCAAAACTAATGGGAGGATCTTGGTGGAACGGTAACGCTTTATGGTCGGTAATGGCCAACTACGAATTCAATCCTATGGACTCCCCCTTTTACATGGAGATCCTTCGCCTCCTTGCCAACAACCGCCCTTTGTGGGAGGTCAGCATGACCGCGGGTTGTGCTTGCACCCTCTTCTTGGAATTGGCATTCCCTTTCTTGGTCTGGTACCCTCGCTGGCGATGGGTGATGATGGCCGGGGCTGTCCTCTTTCACACAGGCATTGGCATCCTCATGGGCCTTACCATGTTCAGCACGCTAATGATTCTTTTGGTGGCCAGTTTCCTCCCCCCCGAGGTGGCGGAATCGGTCCGTCAAAGCTGTTCCAAGGCGGTTGGTTTATGCCGGCCTGTCAAAAAAGTTCCCAAGGAATCGGCTGCCAATCTTCCCAAAACAGCGATGGTTTAATTGCCTCAACTGCCACGGTATCATCCCAAAGCCCCCAGCTTTTCAAAAACCAAGGGATATTTGTCTCATTTATGTTTCTAACCCTGTTTGGCCGATGTAATTGATGCCAATTCCTCTCAATCTGCCGATTATGCCACCAAGGCAAACTTCGGGGGAGGGAGGCGATCCAAAGGGTACTGAATCATCCATGGGTAAGTGCGGGGCATCCCCTGAGTGGCAGATAGGAAACGCCGGAGCAACCTTGCCAGCGCGATTGGGGATTTTGTTCGCATTGGTTTTGGCCTTTTCCTCCAATGGGAAGGCGCAAGGCCAATCCGCCCCAGGGGTTGCCACCAAACCGGAACCGGGATCGTACTACACCAACAAAGGTTCCCTGCTGATCCCTTTCAGTCAGGATCCCAACGACAAGCGAATCCACAGTGTGCTTCTCCATGTGAGTGACGATTTTGGCCGAACTTGGCGCTATTTGGGATACGCTCAAGCCAACCAAAGGTCGTTTCCCTTTAGGGCGCCCAAGGACGGCTGGTTTTGGTTTGCCGTTCAAACTCAAGATAAACAAGATCGTTACTATCCTCCTAATATGAATCTGGCCGTCCCAGGACTCAAAATCTGTGTGGATACCGTGGCGCCACAAGTGTTCCTCAAAGGGGCGATCAATGCGGCTGGGTCCGCTTCCCTTGATTGGGAAATTCGAGATGAGGCCGTGGACCTGCAAACATTAAGGGTGGAAAGCCGCTCGGCAGGTTCTCCCTCATGGACTCCTCTTGGGGTTCAACCTTTGGCTACCGGGGGACATGTTTGGAATCCCGGACCCGGCCAGGTGGAAACGCGCCTCCTAGTCCGCGACAAATCGGGGAATCTTGGGGAGCAAAACTTAATAATGGTGCCCGGGCAAACCAAAACCGCGGGGGTTCAGGGGTCTTCCTTACCGACGGGGGCCGCCGGGGCGGGAAATGGACTGCCACCCAATGTCCTCATGGTGAATCACAAACGCTTCCAACTCAATTTCAAAGTGGACGAAGTTGGGCCCTCGGACATTTCCCGGATCGAGGTTTGGTACACCCGAAACGGGGGTCAAACTTGGAACAAATATCCGCAGGATGCCGAAAAATTGCCCCCTTGCATTCTCGAGGTGCCCGAAGAAGGGCGATATGGCTTTACTCTTGTGGCACGCTCCGGGGTCGATTTAGGTGAGCCTACACCAAGGCAGGGTGACCTTCCCCACATTTGGGTGGAGGTGGATGAAACCAAGCCCCAACTAAAACTCCTTTCCGCCGAGGTAGGCCGGGGCGTAGATCAGGGCACCATGACCTTTGTCTGGACTGCGGCCGATCGCTTTCTTGGCCCCACCCCGATCACCATTTCCTATGCGACTACTGTCGAAGGGCCTTGGACTCCGACCGGGGCAGAGCCCCTAGCCAATACGGGCCGATTTGTGTGGAAGATGCCCGAAATGGGCCTGCCGTTTCAATTTTTTGCCAAGTTGGAATGCGTTGATCAGGCGGGAAACAAATCCGCCGTGTTCACCAACTCCGCCGTAAAGGTCGATTTGGCAACCCCTAAAGCCCGAGTGATTGGCGTAGAGGCAATTGGCCTCGGTTCCGCAACCGCTCCGGGTGGAACCACAGGCCTCCCCGGGGGCGCCAATCCCACGGGATCAGGTCCGATTTCACCCGGCAACTTTGGATCCCCTCCCACCAGTTCGCCGATGGCTCCCGCCACACCGGTGCCTCCTGAAACCAAGCCAATGGTTCCTGTCCTTCCCCCATCCAGCCCACCTATGCCGATTGCCTCCATGCCACCCTTACCCATGCCGATCCCCATGCTACCCGACCCGGTTCCACCTCCCGTTGCTGGTTCCCCCGCGGCTGCGCCACCCATTGCCTCGGTTCCCGCCCCGGTTGCCACACCGATGCCCCCCGCTCCGATGTCCGTCCCTGATCTTCCACTATCGCCTCCACCGGCAAGCCCCAAGCCCTTGCCTCTACCAAGTGCCCCTGCTCCCGTCGACCCGCCGATTGTTCCGACCACCCCGCCAGAGGTGCCCCCTTCTTTGCCTGGATTGCCTCCTTTACCTTAATGGCAACCCGAAAATTTCACCCTACGACCAGTCTGGCCCTCATGGCTTTTCCTTTGATGTGCCAAATGGCCGGATTGCCTATTTTTTAAAGGCAGGGGGTATTCCTTGAGATTGCCTACTCGGTACGCTTGATTCAACTTTTTATTGGTTATAAGATGGAGGTTGAGTGAAGGGGCCTAAACCCTAAAGTTTGCCGTGGTCGGGCTGGATTTGTGGATAGCTTTTGACCGTTTGCGGGAATCTTTGGAAGGCGGGCTCCACAACATAAAGTGGGGATGGAATGTACGAGCGCTTCACCGACCGGGCCCGCAAGGTAATGCAACTGGCCAACCAAGAGGCCCAGCGTTTCAATCACGAGTATATTGGCACCGAACATATTCTCCTTGGGCTTGTAAAAGAAGGCTCTGGCGTCGCCGCTAATGTCCTCAAAAACCTCGATGTGGACTTGAAAAAGATTCGCATGGAAGTCGAAAAAATCGTCCAGTCCGGGCCGGATATGGTCACCATTGGCCGACTCCCCCACACTCCACGGGCAAAAAAGGTCATCGAGTATTGCAATGAGGAAGCTCGCAATCTCAATCACAACTATGTTGGCACCGAACACCTCCTTTTGGGACTCCTCCGCGAACAGGAGGGTGTGGCGGCTCAGGTTTTAATGAACTTGGGCCTCAAGTTGGAAGAAGTTCGCGAAGAAGTCTTAAACCTATTGGGGCACAGCACTCCCATGCCACCCGAAGAAAGTAGCAGTGAACGAGGCAGCAGCGAAAAAAGTGAACGGCCCACCAAAGGAAAGTCCAAAACACCCGCTTTGGACAGCTTTGGACGGGACCTCACCGAATTGGCTCGCCAGGCCAAACTCGACCCCGTTATCGGCCGAGCCAACGAAATCGAACGCCTGATTCAAATTCTGTCCAGGCGGACCAAAAACAACCCCGTCCTCCTCGGCGAAGCCGGCGTGGGCAAAACCGCCATCGTGGAAGGGTTGGCCCAACTCATTGTGGATGGGGATATCCCGGAACTCCTTCGGGATAAACGAATCGTGGTTCTTGACCTCGCCATGATGGTGGCGGGCACCAAGTACCGCGGCCAGTTTGAAGAGCGAATCAAGGCGGTCATGAACGAAGTACGCCGCGCGAAAAATACCATCCTCTTCATTGATGAACTCCACACTCTCGTTGGGGCGGGTGGGGCGGAAGGCGCCATCGACGCTTCCAATGTGCTAAAGCCGGCACTTGCCCGAGGCGAAATCCAATGTATCGGCGCCACCACCCTAGACGAGTATCGTAAATACATCGAAAAAGATGGGGCCCTTGAACGACGCTTTCAACAGATCATGGTCAATCCACCTTCCAAAGATGAGGCGGTGGAAATCTTACGGGGCCTACGAGATCGCTATGAAGCCCATCATCGGGTTCAGATCAAAGATGCCGCCCTCAAAGCCGCAGTGGAGCTTTCCGATCGCTACATCACCGGTCGTTGCTTGCCGGATAAGGCCATTGATGTCATCGACGAGGCGGGTGCCCGTGTAAGGCTAAAGGCCATGACCCGTCCACCCGATCTCAAAGAGATCGACGAAACCATTGAGAAATACAATCAGGAAAAAGAATCCGCCGTTGCGGAACAAGATTTTGAAAAGGCGGCCCAGCTTCGCGATCAGGCCGACAAGCTAAAGAAAAAGAAAGAGACCATCACCCGCGATTGGCGGGACAAGGCGAAAGAAATCGACGGCGTGGTGGACGAGGAAGTCATTGCCGAGGTTGTCAGCAAAATGACCGGGGTGCCGCTAAAGCGCCTCGAAAAAGACGAATCCAAGCGCCTTCTGGATATGGAAAAAGAGTTGGCCAAGGTGGTCATTAGCCAAAAAGAGGCCATCACCTCCATCAGTCGTGCGGTTCGCAAGAGCCGGGCCGGTCTCAAGGACCCCAAGCGACCCATTGGGACCTTTATCTTCGCCGGACCAACCGGTGTGGGCAAATCGCTTTTGGCCAAACGCCTTGCCGCCTTTATGTTTGGTGACGAAAGCGCACTCGTTCAGATCGACATGTCCGAATACGCCGAAAAGCACAATGTCAGTCGCCTCATCGGCGCGCCTCCGGGATATGTCGGCTATGAAGAGGGCGGCCAACTCACCGAAAAAATCCGCCGTCGCCCCTATGCCGTGATCCTTTTGGACGAGATCGAAAAAGCACATCCAGAAGTCTGGAATATGCTTCTTCAGATCATGGAAGAAGGTCGCCTGACGGACAATGTTGGCCGTGTTGTCGACTTCAAAAACACCATCATCATTATGACTTCCAATGTCGGTGCCGAAGAGATCACCGGCAAGGCGGGAGGTTTCGGCTTCCATAATCGGCGTGACG
Organism: Gemmataceae bacterium; assembly: GCA_009691815.1. Lineage (GTDB taxonomy): Bacteria > Planctomycetota > Planctomycetia > Gemmatales > Gemmataceae > SYLG01. The sequence goes on from SIAL01000058.1 coordinate 11,779, forward strand.
AAGAAGCCAACTATGCCAAGATGAAAGAATCCCTGAAGGGTGCGATGGAACGAAACTTCCGCCCCGAGTTTCTCAACCGGTGTGATGACATTATCGTTTTCCGAAGTCTAACCAAGGACGACCTCGGCGAGATTGTGGACATCGAATTGATCAAAGTCGCCAAAAGGCTCAAGGACAAGAACCTCATTCTAATGGTTAATCCCGAAGCAAGGGATTTCCTCATCGAGAAGGGAACGAGTCTCGATTTTGGTGCGAGGCCTTTGCGTCGTGCCATCGAAAATTTCCTGGAAGATCCCCTTTCGGAAGATTTGCTTCGAGGGGCCTTTGGCGAACACCAAGAAATCCACACCAAGGTATTAACCGACGAGAAGGGCGAAAAAAGGATTGCTTTCGACACCGTGGACCTCATCAAACCCGAAGAAAGCACCCCGGAACCCGTGGTAACCGCCAGCGTTTAAGGGTTTCTTTTAACGAAAATGAAAACGGGCCGCCGGGTTATCCGACGGCCCGTTCCTTTTGAGTTTTATCCTTTGTTGCCTAAATGCCCC
>SIAL01000059.1 GCA_009691815.1 Gemmataceae bacterium
GGCCAAGGGGTTGAAGCGAACGATTATCCGCGCTGGCCCTCTCTGCCTCGTCTGGTCTAACCGCAACAATCACTTCCTTTTGTGGAATCGATCCCTTTTCCGCTCCGGCCGCTTAGAGACTTAAAAATAGAACCCCAATTCCCATCAATAGTTTGTATCGCCGGGTCTCTTGCCTTCTGTTTGTCTTTCCATGGCTATTAGGAATTCCTTGCCCGTTCTCTTTTACCCTTTGCAAGCGATTGGCTAAGCGATTTGCAATTTCGGGTATGCGTTTCCCGGCCTAATTTTGGTTGAGAATCTTTGGTTCTGGAGGAAAAACCATGAACCCGTTGGAGGCGTTGGAAACCGATCCCATCGGTCCTAAGATAATGAGGGAAAGGACTCCCGGTGCAAGCCATGACGCCTCATGAATTTGATTTCAATCTAGCCGACTACTACGGTCTAATGCTTTTCGTTGGTGTAGTGATAGGGTTTGCGGCGGTCCTCCTTACCCTTTCCCAGATCATTAACCCGCTAAAAACCACCAAAGTGAAGGAATCCCCGTACGAGTCTGGAATGGACCCGATCGGGGATGCGCGGCAAAAATTTGATGTAAAGTTTTACATCATTGCCATTCTCTTTTTGGTGTTTGATATAGAGCTACTGTTCCTTTACCCTTGGGCGGTAGCCGCCGGCGGGGATCATCCGGCGATCCCCGGAGGATTTGGGGACATTGTGTTCTTTGAGGTTATATTGTTTTTTGCAAGCCTTTTAGTGGCATACATTTACGCATACCGTAAAGGGGTGTTCCGGTGGCGTTAGAAGATTATCTCGGGGACAATATTTTTGTCACAAAGATGGACGAAATTGCCAGTTGGTGCCGCAAAAACAGCCTGTGGCCCATGCCCTTTGCCACCGCTTGTTGCGGCATTGAATTGATGGCAACAGGGGCTTCGAAACATGACATCGCCCGCTTTGGTGCCGAGGCGTTTCGTTTTACCCCCAGACAATGTGATTTGATGATCGTTGCCGGCCGGGTGGTAATGAAAATGGTGCCTGTCCTGCAAAGGATTTGGCTTCAAATGCCTGAACCCAAATGGTGTATCTCCATGGGGGCCTGTGCCTCCTCAGGCGGTGTGTTCGATACCTATGCCGTTGTTCAAGGGATTGATCGCTTCTTGCCCGTCGACATTTACATCCCTGGGTGTCCCCCAAGGCCCGAGCAGCTCCTTCAGGCGGTAATTGACCTCCAAGACAAAATCCAACGAACGGGAACGGTTTTTGGTTCGGAGTTTGACCGAAGGTTCCGACCCGAAGGCCCTAGGCCCTTGGCCCTTGAAGTACCCCTAGAGCTCCAGATTGTGGCTCCCGGCAATTTTGCGACATCCACCCGGCTCATTTCTGGTTCTTGCAACCAACCCAATGGGGGCCAACCCTCGTGAGTGAAGAAATCCCCCCCGTGATTCAGGCCCTTGCCGAAGCGGTCTCGGCCGAATTTCCCGGTGGCCTTTTGGCAACCACTTCGTTTCGTGGCAACCATCGCTTTCATGTTTGCCCCAAGCAATCCTATGCGGTCCTCAAATACTTGCAGACCCGGGCGGGATTTGCCATGTTGGTGGAACTTTCCGCCGCCGATTACCTGCAATATCCGGATGTAGAAGATCGTTATGGTATCTGGTATTGCCTCCTTGATGTGGATAATGGCCGCCGGTTGATTGTGAAAACAACCGCCAATGACCCGGACCCAAAGGTGGATTCCGTGGTGGACCTTTGGGAAGGAGCCAACTGGATGGAACGCGAGGTCTACGATATGTATGGCATCGAGTTTAGACATCATCCAGACCTTCGTCGCATATTGTTGCCGGATGAATTTGTGGGATACCCCTTGCGCCGGGACTATCCGATGCGTGGCAAGGGCGAACGACACAATTTCCCCGTACTTACCCGAGCGGAAGGCTAGGCAATGGCTCTCAAGCTCTCTGATGTGATTGCTCCTCCCGCCGATGGCCGCGAAAAGGACTATCAATGGACCCTGAATTTCGGTCCCCAGCATCCTGCCACCCACACCACCCTTCGGATTGTCCTGAATCTTGATGGTGAGGTGATCATCAATTCCATTCCGGATATTGGCTTTCTCCATTCGGGGTTTGAAAAACTGGGTGAACACCTAGATTTCAACCAATATGTCACCATTGTCGACCGGATGAATTACATTTCGCCCGTGGCCAATGAGATAGCGTGGCATCATGCTGTCGAAACACTTATGGGGATCGAGCTGACCCCTCGTTGCAAATACATTCGCGTTATCTTTGCCGAATTGATGCGCCTTCACGACCATTTGCTTTGTGTTGGCGCCGCGGCCCTAGACTTGGGAGCGTTCACGGCGTTTCTTTATGCCTTTAACCAGCGTGAAAAAATCAATGACCTCAACGAATGGGCGTCTGGTCAACGCTTTCACCCAAGTTACACCCGCGTGGGGGGCCTCCAGCGAGACATTGACGACATTTGGATCGGCAAACTGCGAGCCTTTATCAAACAGTTGCCCTCTGCCATTGGCGATGTGACCCGCCTGCTCAACCGAAACCGAATCTTCCTCGATCGAACGCGTGGTGTCGGGGTTTTGACTAGGGAAGAGGCGATCAATCGCTCGGTAACAGGGCCTATTGCCCGTGCTTCGGGTCTGGTGCGTGACTTACGCAAGGACGAACCCTATCTGGCCTACAAAGATTTCGATTTCAAGGTGGTCGCCGCCAAAGAGGGCGATTGCCTGGCTCGGTACTTGGTTCGCATGGAAGAAATGCGAGAAAGCCTAAAGATCCTCAGTCAAGCGATCGAAAACCTCCCTTCCGGGCCGGTAAATGCGTCGGTCGATGACCGGATGGTTCTTCCCAATCAACTTTCCGTCTACCGATCCATCGAAGGATTGATTCACCACTTTGAATTGTTCATGAACAATCGAAAATGGAATCCGCCCGTGGAAGAGGTCTATGCGGCCACGGAATCGCCCAACGGGGAACTGGGTTTTTACATTGTTTCCGATGGCACGGGAACCGCGTACCGAGCCCGCACCAGACCGCCTTCGTTTATCCACTTTGCTTTGTTTAATCACTTGGCGCAAGGACACACAATCAGTGAAGTTGCTCCGATCCTAGGTAGTCTCAACATTATCGCCGCGGAGTTGGATCGATGATTCAGAACAACACCATGGCGGGCACCGGGGCGGAAAAGCTTTCGACAACCGTTCGGGAACAAATCATCGGGCTTTTGGTCCGCTATCCCAGCAAACAGGCGGTTACCTTGCCCGCGCTGCATCTGGTTCAAGAAGCCCTTAGGTGTGTGCCTTTTTGGGCCATGCGCGAGATCGCCGACATTTTGGATCTTTCTCCCGCGGAAGTCCATGACACCATGAGCTTTTACGGGTTCTTTCGCACCGACAAAGATCCTTTGGGCAAAACAAGGCTTTGGGTCTGCCGAAGTTTGGCATGCCAGCTCCGAGGGGGCGATGATTTGCTTGCGGAGTTTTGCGCAAAACTGGGTGTGTCACCCACCGAAACGACCGACGATGGCAAGATTACCCTAGAGTTTGCCGAATGTATCGGGGCGTGCGAAGGCGCCCCGGCGGTGATGGTCAACGATGAACATCGCCTGAATATCGATCAACCGGAAAAGGTGGACGCGCTTATCGAGGAGCTTAGGGCCCTTTAGCGATCCGAAAAGTTTGAGGGGCTTTCCCCGCGGGTTTTTTCAGGGATTTTTCCCTGAGTTGGGAGTGAGAGATCATGGCTTACGAGCCAGTGCTTTTGGCGCGCGCAAACAAGGCGGACAGCACCTCGCTTGAGGGCTATCGCCTTGATGGTGGTTATGAAACCTTTGCCCGCGTCCTAAAGGACATGACCGGCCAGCAAGTGACCGATGCCGTCAAGAGCGCCGGTTTGCGTGGCCGTGGGGGCGCCGGGTTTCCCTGTGGCCTAAAGTGGACATTTCTTCCCAAGGGACACCCCGGGCCAATTTACCTTTGTGTAAATGTCGATGAGTCCGAACCATGTACCTTTAACAACAGGGTGCTGGTGGAAAAGGATCCCCATCAAGTCCTCGAGGGGATTCTCCTTTCTTCGTACGCGTTTAAGGCCACCACCGCCTATTTTTATATCCGCTATGAGTATGGTGCCGGCATGCGCATCATGCAAAAGGCTATTGACGAGGCCTATGCCGCGGGCCTTTTGGGTAAGAATATTTTGGGATCGGAATACTCGCTGGATGTTTTCATCCATCGCGGGGCGGGTGCCTATATTTGCGGCGAAGAAACCGGACTTATCGAAAGCCTCGAGGGCAAACGGGCTTGGCCCCGCATCAAACCCCCTTTTCCCGCGATCGAAGGGGTTTTCCGCAAACCCACCATTGTCAACAATCCTGAAACCTTGGCAAATGTGGTCCATATTCTTCGAAAAGGTGTCGATTGGTTTAAGTCCATAGGGGTCCCTCCCGATCCCAAAAATCCCCGTGATGCGGGAAGCTATGGACCCAAACTCTATTGCATCAGCGGCCATGTTAACACCCCGGGGCTCGTTGAACTTCCTTTGGGCGTGACAATCCGGACACTTATCAATGAGCATGGTGGCGGGGTCTGGAAGGGGAAAAAAGCCAAAGGCTGTATTCCGGGTGGCATCAGCATGGGCCTAATGACAGAGGCGGAGTTCGATACCCCTCTCGATTTTAATGGACCTTGCCGGGTGGGCTGCCTTGGGTTGGGTACTGGGGCGGTCACCGTTTTTGATGAGGACACCAGCATTGTTGATGTCCTTCACAACCTTTGCCGATTCTTCCAACATGAATCGTGTGGCCAATGCACCCCATGCCGTGAAGGCACCGGTTGGATGTTCAAAATCATGGACCGGTTCCGCAAAGGGCAGGGGCGGCGCGAGGACCTCACCGTCCTTGAAGAGGTCGCGGACAAAATCGGCATTATGCCCGGTACGACCATTTGCGGGTTGGCGGATGGCGCGGGTTGGCCTGTGAAAAACGCCGTCCGAAAGTTCCGTGCCGAATTTGAAAAGTATATTCAGGATGGGAGTGCCAGCCGAAGCAAGCCGCTCCCCATGGCCGCGCACTAGCAAAATACCGAGACAAAGACCATGGCCACTGTTTATGTAAATGATCAACCGGTAGACATCGGTAACGAAAAGCTCAACTGCGTTCAGGCCGCGGAAAAGGCCGGCGTTCTCATTCCACACTATTGCTACCATCCCGCGCTTAGCGTGGTGGCATCCTGCCGAATGTGCCTAGTAGAGGTTGGCGAAAAAAAACCTGACGGCACCATTTCCATGATGCCCAAGGTCGTCCCCGGTTGCCAGACTCCCGTCAAAGATGGAACCGTTATCGTCACCCGGTCAGACAAGGCGAAAGACGCCCAAGAGCGAACACTCGAAAGTCTTCTTCTCAACCATCCACTAGATTGTCCGGTATGTGACAAAGCCGGTGAATGCACCCTTCAGGACTATAGTTTTGGTTTTGGCAAAGCGGAAAGCCGCATGCATGACGAAAAAAAAACCCCTCCCAACAAGCCCGACCTTGGTCCCAATATCGACCTGTTTACCGACCGCTGTATCATGTGCAGTCGCTGTGTTCGCTTTACCCGGGAGATCTCCGGAACCTCCGAACTGTACATCACCCATCGTGGCGACCATTCGGAAATCGCCGTGTTTCCCGGCGATCCGCTTGACAACAAATTATCCACCAATGTGGTGGACCTTTGCCCAGTCGGCGCGCTGGCCTCGAAGGACTTTCTCTATAAGCAGCGGGTTTGGAATTTAAAGACCGTGGACAGTGTTTGTCCGGGCTGCTCCACCGGCTGTAGTATTCACATCGATGGAAACAAAGGGGTCATCCACCGCCTTCGTCCCCGGGCCAATCCTAAGGCTCAGGGACATTTCATGTGCGATGAGGGTCGGCTGGGTTACCACTATGCCAACTCGGCGGATCGCCTTCGTGAGCCGAGTATTCGTGGGCCGCATGGCTGGACACCCGTGGGATACCGCGAGGCGGTTCAGACCGCCCAACAGGGTTTCAATGAACATTCCCTTCGTAGTATTACCGGGGTTTGGGCGGTGCTTTCCCCGTTCATGACAGTGGAAGAGGCCTACCTTTTGGCCCTTTGGATTCGCGATTTTGGGAAAGAGGCCCGACTGGTCCTTGGACCGGTGCCAAGGGAAGGCGAGGATGATCACTATCCCAAAGATTGTCGGGGGAATGCGGCCCCAGGAGTTCCCAAGTTTACCATTCGCGCCGAGAAATGCCCCAATCGAATAGGTGTTGAAGCAATCCTAAAGCACTTTACCGGGACAGTCATTGGGTTTGACGCCTTCTTGACCGCTCTTGGAAAGGGTCATGTAAAATCCGCCTTTCTTGCCGGGGGATATTTACCCACCGGAAGGGGCCATTGGTTTCCCGCAGAGGCGGTTCCTTTGCTGGAACAGGTTAACATGTTGGTGGTTCAAGAAATCTTTACCAGTGCCCTTTCGCAAAAGGCCCATGTGGTTTTCCCTTCTGCCACTTGGGCCGAAAAGGAAGGAACCTTCCTCAATCATCAGGGACTGGCGCAAGAGATTCATTGGAACTCGGCCCCACCCGGAGAGTCACGGACCGATGGTCAGGTGTATCTGGATCTGCTGGGCCGAACCGGCTTGATGCGGGCCCATCAGCTTCGGCGAGAAATTGCCCAAGTAATTCCCTCACTTAGTCAACTTTCAACAGGCCATTTGGGCACGGAGGGGGTTCTCCCCGGTGAGGCGCCTCCTGTTCAATCCCCAAAACGCAAAATCCCGGTGTCCTAAGCCATGAACATTACGGAATTGATCGTTGTGCTTGTGACCATCGGGATTGTCTTTGCCGGTGTCATGACATTTGTTGGTTACGGCAGCCTGCTAGAGCGCAAAATATCCGCTTGGGTACAAGATCGACTTGGCCCAAACCGCGTCGGTTTCGACTTGAACCAGCCGTTTCTTAGCATGTTTAAGGGGTTCTTCGGCCTAGGGCAGCCTTTGGCGGACGGCGTGAAGTTCCTCCTCAAGGAAGAATTCACACCAAAAAATGTCGATAAAGTATTTTACTACTTGGCTCCGGCGGTTGCTTTGTCCACGGCCCTGATTGCCTTTGCGGTTGTTCCTTTCGGACCTACCTCCGTCCTTCCGCCAATGGTGGATAATCGGATCGACTTGGCTGTCTCCAAACCCAATCCTAACTACCAGCACCGGGTTTACCCCCGTACCAATTCCGAACTGGAAAAAATCAGTGCGGCCAACCCCTTCCGTTCGGAACTTCTTGAGGAGGCCAAGAGCCACAGCCCCAAAATTGAGCTACCCAAGGTGGCGGGAATCGAACTGGGTGGTTCAGAAATTCGTTTTGGCATTGCCCCTCACCTAGATATTGGGGTGCTTTTTGTCTTTGCCGTCTCAAGTTTGGCGGTGTACGGCGTGGTTTTGGCGGGCTGGTCCTCCAATAGCAAATATTCCCTATTCGGTGCCCTACGGGCCAGTGCCCAGCTGATCAGTTATGAGATCCCGATGGGTATGTCGATCTTGGTGGTTGTGTTCATGGTCGGTTCGCTGAACCTCGAGGCAATCGTCGAATATCAGGCAAAACATACTTGGTTCATCGTGTATCAACCCCTTGGGTGCCTTTTGTTTTTGACGGCCATCTTTGCCGAATGCAACCGCCTTCCCTTTGATTTACCCGAATGTGAACAGGAACTTGTGGGAGGGTACCACACCGAATATAGCTCCATGAAGTTTGCCTGTTTTATGATGGGTGAATACACCCACATGGTCACCACCAGCTTCCTTTTGGTGGCCATGTTCTTTGGTGGATGGAATATCCCATTCTTGGTCACCCAGGATTTTCCTGAAGGTGCCCTGGGTTGGGGGGCGAAACTCGTGGTGTTTTGTGGCAAAATGGTTGCCGTGATCGTCTTCTTTATGTTGGTTCGCTGGAGCCTTCTTCGATTTCGTTTTGATCAACTCATGAGTTTGGCATGGAAGGGTTTAATGACCTTGGGAATTCTCAATACCCTTGGGGCGGTGGTGATCATTCAAACCAAACCGCTGGGTGAATTGAGCCTTTGGCTACTGCCGGCATGGTCGGTTATCGCGCTGTTAATGGTAACAGGCTACAGCATGACCCGGCCCAAACCCTCCAACAGATTCCGAACAGGAATCAAGAGTGTGGATCAACGATTGTCTTCCCAAAAAGAGCTTGTGGGAAACCGAATTTAACCAAAGATAGTGGCAAGGACAACCGATGGCGATTAACACAAAAGATGTGACCTGGGTGGAGCCTCCTCAATTGGGGCTTCTCGACCAGCTTTATTTGCCCGCCATTGTTGGGGGAATGGCCACCGCACTCAAGCACCTTCTCGAAACGGTAACGGGAACCGGTCCCGACGCTACCCAACAATACCCCGAAGAAAAGCCCAAGTTGCCCCCCCATTATCGGGGGCTTCACCGTCTCAATCGGGACGAAAAAGGCCGTGTTAAGTGTGTCGCCTGTTTTATGTGTTCAACCGCTTGTCCGGCTCACTGCATCGACATCGTGGCCGCGCCTTCTCCATGGAACGATCGTGAAAAATATCCCGAGACCTTCGTAATCGATGAACTTCGCTGCATCTATTGTGGAATGTGTGAACAAGCGTGCCCGGTGGATGCCATTGAACTTACCAGCATTTTTGACCTGACCGGACTTTCGCGGGAACAGATGATCTTTGACAAAGAAAAGCTCTTAAGCGTTTATGATGAAACGGTCCGTCGTGGAACCGACCCGGTTCGGACCCATTCGGGGAAACTGGGGCCAGCCAGTGAACCCGGGGAAGCCGGATTGACCGAATCAAGCAGCGCGCAAAGCTAGGATATTTTGCGACAAGGCAAAACGGTTCATGGTTGGGCGAGCCGACCTTGAACCCTAAAAAACAAGGGACGGGTTTCATTGGAATGAGGCCCAAAGCGATTTGGGGAAATGATGGAACTTTTTGCGGCAGGCCAACCCGGCCTTTTTCGAATCGAATACTTTTTTGCCTTGGCCCTAGGGGCGGTGGGTTTATACCTGCTTTTGCCAAAGCCCAAGGGCAAGGCTAGCCTGTCCGGTTCAATGGCTGCATTGGGTTCCCTCGCTTGGCTTTGTTACCTTGGCTTAACGCCGACCGGTTTCACGATTGAAACAGGGCTTTTCTACCTCTTTGGATTTTTCGCCTTGGTGGGCGCGGTCCTCTTGGTGACCCAAACCAATCCCGCACGGGCGGCTTTATCCTTCGTTATGGTGGTGATTTGTGTCGGGGGACTGATGTTGCTTTTGGCGGCGCCTTTCTTGATGGCCGCAAACTTGATCGTTTATGCCGGCGCAATCGTGGTTACCTTTCTTTTTGTTTTAATGCTCGCCCAACAGCGGGCACCTTCCGATGCGGATAATCGAAGTCGTGAACCCGCCCTGGCCTGTTTCACCGGATTGGCCCTTTCCGCATGCCTGATTTTATTGCTTCAAAGGGATCAGGAAAACGCCATCAAAGGCCTCGGCCAAATGAAAGGGCTTAATGCCCCGGTTGCGGCGGTTCGCCTAAATCAAGAAGAAAACCTCCGTCGCGAAATCAGCGGTCGCCCCAATGCCCCGGCGGACAACACCACCTTTTTAGGTCAAACCCTTTATACCACACTGCTCTTGCCTGTGGAACTTGCCGGGGCGCTCTTGTTGGTGGCAACGGTTGGGGCCATCCTGATCGCCCAAAGGCGTTCTAGTCCGGAGGTGACGCCATGAATCAGGTTATGGAGCTTCCCCCGGGCCTGACGCATTACCTTTCCCTAGGGGCGATGTTGTTTGTGCTGGGAATTGTCGGGTTTTTGACCCGCCGCAACATGATCCTCATGTTCTTAAACGCCGAATTGATGATTCAGGGTGTCGCCCTCAATTTTGTGGCGTTTGCCAGGCATCGCGGAAATTTAGAAGGCCAGGGATTCGTCCTTTTTCTCTTGGCTGTCGCGGCCTGTGAGGCGGCCATTGCCTTGGCACTTATTATGGTTTTGTACCGAACACAACATTCGTTGGATGTGAGCGTTTGGCAAAACCTGCGCGAAGAAGGTTTGGATCCCGTCTTGGATGAGGAGCCGCTGCTCCCTTGTTCGATAGAGGACAAAGGCACCACCCTAACCGTGGCTGGGCCCGGGCCCCAACAGCCCGAGGAGACCAGCCATGTTTGATCCTTCCGGACTTGCCCTAATTCCATTGCTCCCCGCCTTAGCTGGAGTGTTGATCCTTCTTCAAGGCCCTGGAATTCTCAAGGGTAATAGCCATTGGCCGTTGATTGCGGCCTGTGTGGTGTCGTTTGTGATTTCCCTTTTTGGAATCCAAACCCTGCAATTGGACTTAGGTATCAAAGAAATTACCTACAACGCCGGTGTTTGGTTTACCACTTCCGGGCCCAATCCGGTGAGTGTTGGCTGGCAATTGCGCATGGATCCTATCTCGGGAATGATGGTTCCCATGGTGCTCTTTCTGTCCACCATTATTGCCATTTTCTCTGTTGGATACATGAAAGGCGATCCCGGCTATCCTCGCTATTTTGGGATCTTCGCTCTCTTCGTTGCCGCCATGACCCTTTTGGTGTTGGCGGACAACATTGTCTTGCTTTATGCCGGTTGGGAAGGAGTGGGTGTATGCTCGTTCCTCTTGATCGGGTTTTGGTTTCAAAAGCCAACCGCTTTAAGGGCCGCCCGCAAAGCGTTTATGGTTACCCGGATTGGTGATGTGGGATTGCTTTTGGGTATCTTTATGCTCTGGGCGGGTTGTGGATATTCCCTCCACATTCCAACCCTATTGGTCAAGGCGCAAACGCTTTCTCCTGAATTTCTTTATGTGGCCGGTTTCCTTTTGTTTGTCGGGGCCATGGGTAAAAGCGCCCAATTCCCGCTTCATATTTGGCTTCCCGACGCGATGGAGGGGCCAACCCCCGTAAGCGCGCTCATTCATGCGGCAACCATGGTAACCGCGGGCGTGTACCTTGTGGCAAGATTCCTGCCCTTGCTGACTTTATCTCCCGATTTGTTGCTATTTATCGCAATCATTGGGGGAATCACGGCCCTTCTTGCCGCCTTGATTGCCCTTACCCAAAACGACTTAAAGCGAATTTTGGCCTACTCGACCATCAGTCAATTGGGATACATGTTTATGGCTTTGGGGGCCGGGCGATCCGACCTTACCGGGACCAGTCTGGTAACCTTCGCCATGGTGGCCGCCATGTTTCATCTTTTTACGCACGCCTTTTTCAAGGCCCTTCTATTCCTTTCCGCGGGCAGCGTGATGCACTCCATGGGACATGTGGTAGACCTTCGGCGGCTAGGCGGATTGAGAAAGGTCCTGCCCCTAACGCATATCGCTTTCCTGTCCGGTTCCTTGGCCTTGGTTGGGCTTTTGCCTTTTTCCGGATTTTGGAGCAAAGACGAAATTCTGGTGGCGTTGGATATGGCCTCGCGTGGCCCCAATCGAACGGTCCCCTATCAGTTGCTCACATGGTTGGGGCTAATTACCGCCGGATTGACAGCTTTTTACACTTTCCGTGCCTATTTCCTTGCGTTTTGGGGGGAAGTAAAAATCCCCATTGAAGTGCTTGCCCATGGAAGTGGCGGTCATGACCATTCCCACAACCACCCCCAAGACAGTCATGATCCCCTCGCCGTGTTGAACGATCCAACGGTTGCCCATGAATCACCATGGATCATGACTCTGCCCCTCCTTGTCTTGATTCCCTTTGCCCTTGGGATCGGTGGATTGTTTGGACCCACCCACACGATGTTGGACTTTTTGGGCGCGACTCCTGGCTTTAGTGCCTTTCATGGAGATAACAGCGATGGCAAATGGGTGGCCCTTGCTTCTCAAGTCTTTGGGCTGGGAGGTATCACCCTTGCCTTCCTCCTTTATGTGTTGAACCCAAGGTTGGCGGCCACCACCAAAAAAGTTTCAGGTTCGGCTTACAAACTGTCGCTGAATCGCTTTTATTTGGATGAAGTGCTGACGATTCTTTTTGTCCGCCCTCTTCAGATTTTGGGTTGGTTGATCCAAGCCTTGGACCGGGAACTTTGGGACAAACTGGTAGATTCCATTGCTCGAATCCCAGCCTGGCTTGGTGACAAATTTCGGCCTGTGCAAAACGGCCTTGTTCAGTTTTACGCCTTGGCGATGGCGTTGGGACTGACCATTTTCTTGGTATTCCTCGCCTTTGGGGATCGGCTTTTCCGCTAAGGATGCCGCTTAAGGACCACTCA
>SIAL01000060.1 GCA_009691815.1 Gemmataceae bacterium
GGGGCCATGAACATTCATCCGATGGGTCATGGATCTTACAAGGCAAATCTGGTCCATCAGTTGGGCAAGTCTTGGCAACCGATCGCAGATTTGGATCCCCGGAACTCGTGTGCTTTGGGGTTTAAATTCCCCCCGGATTTCTAACGGGGAATTGGGTTTCATGTCCCACAGGTCGATATGGCTGGGGCCGCCAAAAAGGAAAAGAAAAACGCAAGAGTTTTTTCGCCTCTTGGTTCCCCCCGGGGTTGGGGCCGTTTGCGCCCGCAACCTAGCTATGTCTGTTTGGTTGATCCCAAGCAGGCTCAACCCGCCAATACGCAGCAATTCCCGCCGCGTTTTAGAATGGTGAATAGATGCTGTTACGCCCTCGGTCATGCGTTCTCCCCATTTTGGCAGGAGTCCAGAGCTGATCAGATTCTATGCGGTTATTTCAAACCTTAAACGGAGAAAAAGGGGAAAGGCATTCCTTGCATTTGTTTTTGGGAAAGTGCCTTATTGGGAAAGTGCCTTAATGGTCGCCGGAAGGGCTGTCGGTAGGATCTTGCCTTGGTGAGGTTCCAAAGGGGCGAGGGCGAAACGGGGTCCCTGAACCAAATGGGCGCGGACCACTGGGGCGAAATCCCCCGGAACCTCCTTGTCGAAATCCGCTGGGACCGCCCGGTCGAAATCCGCCGGGACCCTCAAAACGAGGCCGATTGGGTCCATCACCTGGTCTCTGATCATCACCGGGTCCATCACCCTCATTTGGGTCTTCATTGGTGGGGTCATCAAAGCGTTCCACTTCCAATTCGGGGGCACTTGGCCTTGGAGGAATGGGATCGCCGGGAAGAACCCGCATCCAAACGGCCTTTAGGTACCGTCCTTCTGCGACATGGGAAAAGAAGGGATGATCCGCGGCGGCACCGGTGATAGCAAAAACCTGAGAATGTTTGCCCGCCTGCCAAGCGGAACGCCTGAGGGTTTCGAGAAAATCCGACTCACTTATCAAACCGGTACAGGAGCAGGTGAGCAATATGCCCCCCGGCTTGACCACCTGCATGGCAAGGCGATTCATATCGAGGTATTTCTTGAGAGCAACACCAATTTCATCCCGGTCGCGGGTCTGTTTGGCGGGATCTAGGATTACCACATCCCAAGTCTGTCCTTTGGAAATGGCTTCCCGAAGCCATGGGAAAAGGTCGGCTTGGGTCCATTTTACCCGAACCTGATTGAGCCCGGCGTTGGTCCTGGCCGTGGCAAGAGCCTCTTCATCGAGGTCGATGCCTGTGACATCCTCGGCCTGGCCCAAGGATTTTGCATAAACGGCAAAACCGCCCGAGTTGCAGCAGATGTCAAGGACCGTTTTGCCTTTGCAGTAGGTGGCCAATCGACGGCGGTTTTCGCGCTGGTCTAGGAAGAAACCTGTCTTGTGTTTTGATCCCGGGGCCACCCGAAAACGCAAGCCATGTTCGGTGATGGCAATCGGCTGGGGCAAGGGAATCGGGTGACAATCAAATGCTTCCTGTTTTTGGACATGCTCCTCGGCAAACCAATAGAACTGGCAACCGGGATACATCTCGGCAAGCAGCAAAAGAACTGTTTCCCGAAGGCGAAACCAGCCGGCGGAAAAGTATTCCACCACAATCATCTGGTCAAATTTGTCGATGATCAGTCCACTCAAGCCATCGGCTTCGGAATGGCACAGCCTATAGCCATTGCCCAATTCCCCAAGCGAAAGAGTCGATTCCCTAAGATCGCGGGCAATTTGCAGGCGTTGGCGGATCCATCCCTCGTCGATCAACTCGTCCTCACGATGGGTCAGGATCCTAAGGCAAATTCGGGAATGCCCGTTGAAGAACCCACGGCCGGCGAATTGGCCATCCCGGTCCACCACATCGACCAGGGTGCCGGGGGGAATGCGGGTGGCGGGTCGTTCCACCATCTTTTGAAAGATCCAAGGGTGGTTGGACCTGCGGGCGACCTTTAAGTGAACCTTTGCTAGGGTAGACATGATTCTGTACTCGGGAAAAAGCGTGAACCGGGGACCTAAAGTATACTTTGTATTCTAGGGCCAATAAAAAAAGCGGGCCTGTGCCCGCCTTTTTAGGGGTTAAAAATTGGCAAAATCGCCTATTCCCGTTGTGGGGAATGATGAGAATCCTTTACCGCATCAGTCGGTAAATGTTCCTTCCCGGGAAGGAGTTCTTGGCGATAAATGGAAACATCCCGGGGGGCTTCGATGCCAAGGCGTATTTTGCCCCGGTCGATGTCCACCACAGTGATGCAAATACTATCGCCAATATAAATCTTTTCGCCGAGTTTTCGGCTGAGCACCAACATATTGCCACCTCCGTGAAGCAAGGCGCCGTCTTCTGGCAAATTTACCTCAAAAAGGAACGCCCTAGCGGCGTTATGGGGTTAGAAATAAAAACAGTTTTAGAAAAAGGTTGCGATTTTCGGAATAACCGGAGTCCACGGAAAAACCGGGGGCCAACCCCATAGGGGGTACCATTTTCCCATTTGGCTTACATTTGTTACGAGGCGGGCATTGGGATGGTTCATCGAATCGGGAAAAAAATTCCGGATTAAGTGTGGGCCTTGGTGTCTGAAATCCATAAATCTTGTTCTTTTACCCTCACTTTTTGCCCAAAGTACAATAGACTTATGAGCACACCTGCCCAAGGTGATTTCCCCTGATTCGAGGATCCCTCCATGGTTCCCACGGCCGCCGAACTCGCCCAATACTACAACTGCAAAGTTGATGGTACCTTTGTTTTGTTGACACTTTTCTCCGGTATAAGCAAGGCCAACGAATTGATCATAGACTCTATCTTTAATGAACTGCACCCAGTCATTGTCCATGCGGAAATCAAGGTAGTGATTTTTAACCTAGGTCAAGTTGACTATCTCAATTCGTTGGGACTATCACTAATTGTCCGAATTCACAAAGCCGTCAAAGGACACAATGGCAAAGTTGTTCTAGCTCAGCCCAATGCCAATATCAAGGAACTGATTCATGTGACCTCCTTGGATTCGATTTGGAAGATTTTTCCCTCGGTGGATGAAGCCAAAATCGCTTTGGCCTAAATGCCCCATTCGGCAAACTCCCTTACGGAATGAAGGCCTTGGCGGGAATTCTGGAATTAAAGGATCTGACTGCGGGCTATCAAGGCAAGGCTGTGCTTGGGCCGTTAAACTTGACCATGAATTGTGGCACCTTGGGGCTGCTTGGTCCAAATGGCGCGGGCAAATCGACACTGCTTAAAGTCCTTCTTGGACTGGTCCATCCCATGTCCGGTTCGGGTACCGTGGCCGGTCTAGCTCTTGGTTCGGGCCACAAACTTCGAAGAGTTATCGGCTATATGAGCGAAGCCGATGCCCTCATCCCCGGGATGACCGGGATTGACTATGTTAGTTTTGCGGGGGAACTGGGCGGCCTTTCCCGTAGGGACTCCTCCCGCCGCGCCCATGAACTCCTCCATGTTTTGGAATTGGATGAAGCCCGCTACCGACTCCTCGACGAATACAGCACAGGTATGAAACAACGGATCAAGCTTGCCCAAGCCCTTATTCATGATCCCCCGCTCCTTTTGCTGGATGAACCGACAAGCGGCCTTGATCCTTCGGGGCGTGACGCCATGCTCGATCTGCTCGAAAGGCTGCACAAGAATCATGGCAAGTCCTTTCTGCTTTCCACACACCTAATGGGCGATGTGGAGCGAACCTGCCAAGAAATGGTCTTTCTCTTTGCCGGACAAGTACTCCTCAAAGAATCGGTTTCGAATCTTTCTAGGTCCATTCCTTCGGAGTATCGGGTTCGCTTGCGTAGGCCTCCCCTCGGCATTGACCTTCCCAAACATTGGCGACCCGATGGCGATGGTTATATTGTTCGCCTTGCCAAAGGTCTGGATACACGGGCCATTTGGGAAGAGGTTGCTCAAATGGGATTGGTGGTGGCCCACATTAGCCAACGACACGAAGACCTTCGCGAAAGATTTGCCCAGCTCGTGGGAGATGCGAAGGAGGGGGCTGGTAAGGATGGATTTGGTAAGGATCACCCTGCCAAGGTGCTAGCGTCATGAACGAGTCCCTGCGTGAACCGGGTTCACCCACCCTGGGTGACTTTTTGGAATACCGGCCTTTTCATGGCAAATTGCGGCGGCCATCCTATGCCATATGGGCCATCGGGCGCACCGGATTAGGCCTGTTATTTCGTCGAAAACTGTTTTGGGGCCTCTACCTCATGGGCCTTATCCTCTTTTTCCTCTACTTTTTTGGGCAATACCTCCTTGTTTGGGCAGGTTCCCAAGATTTTGGACAATCCATTCGCATTGGTCCCTTTGCCCGCATCCCTCGCAAGGAACTCATCGACACTTTGCGCACTATGCTCAAGATGGATGGTTCCCCGACGATGTTTCACAATTTCTTTCAGACCCAAGGGTCGATTGTGATGGTTCTATTCGCTTTGGCGGGTGCCCAATTGGTGGGCAACGATTTCAGGTTTAGGAGCTTTCCTTTTTATTTCAGCAAACCCATCGGACCACTTCATTACCTTCTTGGCAAGGGGCTTGCCGCCGCCGTTTTGCTCAATTTGCTGACCACTATTCCGGCCCTTCTCCTTTTTTTCCAGGCTTGGTTCTTGGGAGATTGGTCATGGAGCATGGAGAAAATTAGGCTCCTTTTCTCCATACTTGGGTACGGAGCGGTTCTCACTTGGGGTTTGGTTCCCTTGTTATTGGCAAGTGCCTCGGGGCTCACCCGAACGATCCCAATTGCCATGTTTTGGATCTTTTGTTTTCTTTTCCTTCGTGGGATATCCGAAGGCCTTGTGGATCGCCTTGGCTACGCAGCAAACTGGAAAACCATCGACCTTTGGAATGATCTGGGGATGGTTGGCAGCCGCATTCTAGGTATTGCCGACGAGGCGAAAAACCGCAACACGAAACCGGAGTTTATGGTCGTCCTTGCTATTGTCACAGTGATCCCCTTGCTGAGCTTGGCCTACCTTAGAATGAGACTTTCCAAGGTGGAGGTGCTTCGATGAACCCTCCGGCCCTTTTACTGAAATCGGCAAGCAAATGGTATGGACAATTGCTTGCCTTGAATGGGGCGAATCTGGAACTTGGACCGGGTATTCATGGGCTTGTAGGGTCCAACGGTTCAGGAAAAACCACTCTGCTTCGCATTGCCTCTGGACTGATCCTGCCTGACGAGGGAAGTGCTTTGATCCATGGCATTTCCACCAGAAATCCTCAAGCTCGGTCGCTGGTGGGATATGCTCCGGAGACCGATTCCTTTTACGAGGAATACACCACCCTAGAGTTTCTTACCATCATGGCCAGGCTCCATGGGTTTCGCGGCGGCGTGGCAAAGCGGCTGGCAATCCAAGCTCTTGAAAAAGTAGATTTGGGTGACCAAGCCAAAAAGCGGTTGCGGGGTTGTTCGAGGGGAATGAGGCAAAGGGTAAAACTGGCTCAGGCAATCCTTCATGATCCCCCTCTGCTCCTTTTGGATGAGCCCTTTTCGGGAGTCGATCCGGTCGTCCGTGGCGACCTCGTTGGCCTCTTTCGAACGATGGCGGCAGGCGGTCGAACCATCCTTTTCTCCAGCCATGAATTGGACGAAGTCGAACGCTTGACCGACGATATTTTGGTGCTGGTGCGGGGTCGCATTGTCGCCGTTGGCACCGCCATGGAGATTCGCCAAAGGTTGGATAACCATCCTTGCCGGGTTTCTTTGGAATGGGCCGATTCCCATGATCAACCCACCTTAAATGTACTGTCGTCGGAATGGGCGTCTTGGCCCGAAGTATCAGGTTGGGACCGATCCAATCCGCCAATAGGTCGCCGGGGATGTTTGGTCCGCTCGCCCAGGGAGGGTGATTTTTTGACCCGCCTACATGGTCAGGTAATGCGGCTGGGTTGGGCACTCGATCGAGTGGAAAACCTAGATGGATCCACCCGGGTTTTGGTGGGCCGCATTTTGGGCGGAAAAATGTTGGGAGGAACCTCATGACCCCACCCATCACAGGAGATTTGCCGTCGGATTCCTTGGAAGCCATTGGTCCCGATGTCGGCTTTCCAACCCAAAGGAGTGTACAAAATACCCGAGACCTCGCTAGTCCGTTTCGTGGTTTTTTGTACATGATTTGGATTTCCTTTGTCCGTCAAACACGGGCCAGAACCATGGTCTGGTTAGCCATGGCGTTCTTTGCCCTTGGAATATTCCAAATTTGGTACCTCACCGAAGTAGGCGCTTGGCAAATCGCCACTTGGAAATCCCCGCCACGGAGCAACCAAACCATTGGCATGCTCCAATTTCGTCTGCAAACGGGCCTTGACATTTTTACCGCCCAAACGCTCTTTCGACCCACCGACATCCCGCTTCTCGCGTTGGAAGGGGTGGCCCATGAAATCCGCTGGCCAGTATTTTTCCGAGTTTTTGTTTTCTCTCTGTTTCTCAACTTCCTTCTCCCCTTCTGGACTTTGAGTTTTGCGACCGAAGGCATCGGCGGCGACCGGGAAAATCAGTCTCTTATTTGGCAACTCCTTAGGCCGATTCCCGTTTGGGCCATCTATTTGGCACGCTGGCTGGGCCAACTTCCCTGGTCCGTGGGAATGGTGATGCTTGGTCTGTTTTTGTCCTGTCAAATTGCGGGAAAACCCGGGCAGGAAGTCTGGAACATGATCTGGCCGATGGGCCTTTGCGGAGCGCTGGTCTATTCATCTCTGTTCTTTTGGATGGGGGCGGTCCTAAGGCGGCCTATCGTCATCGGCATGGCCTATGTGTTCTTTCTCGAAGTCTTTTTGGGAAGCA
The DNA here is from genome assembly GCA_009691815.1 of Gemmataceae bacterium. GTDB lineage: Bacteria > Planctomycetota > Planctomycetia > Gemmatales > Gemmataceae > SYLG01. Next base: position 6,796 of record SIAL01000060.1, read on the forward strand.
TGCCCGGCCTGCTCAAACGGCTAAGCCTGAGCTTTTACCTAAGATCCATGGTTATGAATCCGGTTCGGCAAAAAGGGATCGAATGGGATACGGAAATGATGTGGTTGCCCGTCTCACCCCTTGAGGCCCAGATCGTTCTCCTAAGCGCGACCTTGGTTTTTTTGGTTCTCGGCGCGATTCATTTTACCCGTGTGGCCGGCAAGGGCACTTGCGGTACTACTTGAGTAGAATATCGGTATCCAAGGAAAGGACACTGCCATGGCCCGGGAATATTGGTCGTCTCACGAAGGTTTTTCCGAGGGATTTGAGGTTCCCCACCATGGCGACCGTGGAGAGATGGACCCCTCTTCTTTGGTCCCCGGTTGTCCCGGCGGCCCAATCCTCACCATTAGTCGCGAAGCAGGCTCCCGGGGCAGAGCCATTGGCCAGCGCTTGGGGCAACGCCTATCTTGGCAGGTTTACGACCGAGAATTGATGGAATATCTAGCCAGCGATTCGGTTGCCTCGGGTGAACTTTATGGAGAACTCGACGAGGCCCAAAAGCATTGGGTCAATGACCAATGGGCCAAACTGAAATTGCGTGTGGGGGCGGATCTTGGGGAGGGAACCCTTTCTCTTTTTCGGGTCATTCTTGCGCTTGGCGTGAAAGGCAGGGTCATTCTTGTGGGCCGGGGAGCTCACTGGATTTTGCCGGAATCCCATACGCTTCGGGTGCGGGTGGTGGGTACGCCCGAAGATCGGTACGCCTATTTGGCACAAACCCTTCGCCTTAGCCCAACCGAGGCGCAGCATAGATGCCGCCTTCGCGATCAAAAGCGCCAAGATTTTGCCCGCCAGGCATTTGGTTTTCAGATTGCCGACCCCGTTCATTACGACATGGTCCTCAACTCCTCACGATTGGGGGAAGAGGTTTGCGTGCAATTGATGCTTGAAACCGTCCAAGTGAAGGAGCGACTGGGCCTAATGATTCTAAGGCCATGATTACCAATGGGGATAAAGCGGTTGGGACCAATGAGCAAGTGCTTTTTGCGGGTGCCAGTTGTCGTGCCGTTGCCCGATCATTTGTCCAAGCCGGATATGAGCCTATCTGTTTTGATTTGTTTGCGGATTATGATTTGGCAAAACAATGTCAAACGACCCAAGTGGAATGGGCCAATTGGCCTTTTGGGATATTGCCTCACCTTAATCCCTTTAAAGGAATCCCTTTTGTCTATACGGGTGGTTTGGAAAATCATGGCGATTTTCTTCGCCAAGTGGCCCTTTCTCATCCCCTTTGGGGAAACCACCCGGATGTTTACGAACCCATTCGAGATCCGGTTTTTCTCGAAATGGAACTTAAAAGCCGAGGACTGTTTTTCCCCCCTATTTTGCCCGCCGGTTCCTCCATCCCCGAACCCTCCACCTGGCTTTTGAAACCCCTGAAGAGTTCCGGCGGCCTTGGGATCTGTCTTGCCAAAGCCCACTCTATTGTCCCCAAAGGGTTTTATGCCCAAAGGCAAATCGTCGGGATGGACATCTCCCTTTCCCTGTTGGTTGGCGCAAAAGGCCACGAGGTTTTGCTTTGGTCCAAGGGTTTGGAATGCCGGGATCTTTTGGGGTGTCCCGAATTTGGTTATGTTGGCAGCCATTGGCCGGCGGAAAGACTTCCGCCGTTTTTGGACCATAGTCTGGTTCTGGCCTTGGGGGTTCTCCTTTCCAAAACGATTGGGTTGAAGGGATGGGTGGGTATCGATTTTAAGGTGGATGCCTTGGGGCACTGTTATATCCTTGAGGTCAATCCCCGTTACACGGCTTCGATGGAGCTGGGGGAACGCGGGCATAACCAATCGTTCGCCAAAGGGCATGTGGCTTGTGTAAAAGGCCAAGAATGGAACGGCTTCTCGTTCCATTCGGATCCCGTTCCCCAAACGAAAGCCATACTTTATGCAAAAAAACCGATCACCCTATCGGCTGGTTTTTCATGGTCCACGGTAACCAAGACCCTCGAATCCAAGCACAATATCGAACTTTGCGACCTCCCCCGGCCCGGGACCACGATGGCCAAAGGTGCTCCAATCCTGACCATAATAGAGAAGGGTACCCGTTGGCCAGACCTTGAATCGCGTTTAAGGCCCCTCATTTTCGACCTAGAACGGACCGTGGAGCAATCATGACACTATCCCAATCGACTACAATCATAGGCATTAATGCCAAGGCCATGGCTTTGTTGCAAAGGGCTGGCAACCGATTGGAATACTTCGGTGTCACGCAAAAAGAGTATGCCGAGGGAAGCGTCTGGGATTTTGGCATTCATTCCCCTGGAGGAATCGAAGCGGGAATCCTTTTGGGAGAGATCTGCCTTGCCGGATTGGGACAAATAGGAGTTTTGCCCCCTCAAGATGATGCGATCCCCTTTCCCGAGGTTTGGGTGCGAAGCGATCACCCGGTCTCGGCTTGCCTTTTGAGCCAATATGCCGGGTGGGCCATTCAACCGGACAATTATTTCGCCATGGGATCTGGTCCCATGCGAGCCGCCTATGCCGGGGAAAAGGTATTCGAAGAACTTTCGCCCGGACAACGAGACAATGGATCGGAAATAGTGGGTGTTTTGGAAACCAATCAACTCCCGGCGGAATCGGTGTTGCAATGGATTCACGCCAAAGTGGGTGGCTCGGCCAAAGTCCACCTTTTGGCGGCACCTACCAAGTCTCTTGCTGGGGGAGTACAAATTGTGGCACGGAGCCTTGAGACCGCCATGCACAAACTCCACGCCATCCATTTTCCCCTTGCCAGCGTACTTTCGGGATATGGGTCCGCTCCGTTACCCACCCCGGCCAAGGGAACCATTGACGCCATTGGCCGAACCAACGATGCCATTCTGTATGGGGGCCGCGTTGTCCTTTGGGTTCGCGCGGATGATGAGCAGATCGCCGAACTTGGCCCAAAGGTTCCTTCGAGTGCATCCGCCATGTATGGTCGACCCTTTGCGGAAATTCTAAAGGAGGCGGGGGGGGATTTTTACAAAGTGGACCCCCTCCTTTTTTCTCCCGCCGAGGTGGTCTTTTGCAACCTTGCCTCCGGCCGAACCTTTCGTTTCGGGAAACGCGATCCTTCTATCCTTTTGCGTTCCTGTGGCATGACCGGATTTTGACCCATGAACATCGGTATTATCGGTGATTCCACCGGTTGGCATGCCCTTCGCCTCCAAGGGGCGGCATTGGCTAGGGGGCACTTGGCCCCACTGTTTGATTTTCGGAGGTTAGCCTCCGATTTGGAAAAACCCAGTGGGGTTTTGTGGGGGTTGGAAAATCCACCCACCCAACCCGTTCAACCCGATGCGGTGCTTGTACGCACCATGCCGGCAGGTTCGTTGGAACAGGTAATCTTTCGCATGGACCTCTTGGGGGTGGCTCACCGACATGGGGTACAGTTGGTCAATCCCCCCAAAAGTCTTGAGGTTTGCATCGACAAATTTCTAACCACCGCCCTTTGCCAAGATGCGGGAATTGCCGTGCCAAGAACCATGGTTTTCCAAGAGGCGCATCAAGCCCTTGACGGCTTGCAAAAACTTGGGGGTGACGCCATTGTAAAGCCCCTTTTCGGATCTGAAGGAAGGGGAATGGTGCGGATTTCCGACCCGGATACGGGTTGGCGAGTACTTTCCGCCATCGAACGGATGGGCCAAGTCATCTACCTTCAAGAATTCGTGGAACATCCCGGCTGGGACCTTCGGGTGCTGGTGTTGGGAGGAAAGATTTTGGGCGGCATGAAGCGCGATGGCCGGGGACATTGGCGAACCAATATCTCCCAAGGGGGCTGTGCCGAACCATTTCCCGTGCCAGAGCAAGCCGCTTCTATGGCCTTGGCCGCAACCAAAGTTACCGGGGTGATTTTTGGCGGCATCGACCTGCTGTTGGATGCCGAGGGGAATTGGATACTTATCGAAGTCAATGGGGTCCCGGGGTTTCGTGCCTTTTCCAAAGCCACGGGAATGGATATTGCAACCAAGGTCATCCAACATATCGAGGGGGGCCAGCGATGAGCCCAACTTTGCCGCGGGAATTATTTCTCCAAGCGGCCTGCACTCTGGAAGTTTTGGCGCGTAAACCGGGCAACTCTTCCCCTGCAAAACCTCTTTTGTCTCCCAGCCCCGAAGATCTGCTTTTTGGAAGTGCCGCCATTGCGCCGATTCTGGCCACAGCCCAGGAAAAGCCTTTGGGGCAAACCATTTTAGAGGCGGCCCGGGCCAGCATTTGCGTTTCGCCAACCAATGCCAACCTCGGAATCATTCTTTTGCTTACCCCTTTGGCGGCGGTACCCGACAGCTTGCCGCTCTATCCCAATGTTTCCTCCATTCTCGAAGCCTCCACAACCCAAGACGCCTGTTTGGCTTTTGAGGCGATCCGACTGATGGTCCCCGGCGGAATGGGTCAGGTGCCCCAGCAGGACTTGGCCCAGGCTCCCACCGTAACTCTGATTCAGGCAATGCGCTTAGCCAGAGACAGGGACTTTATCGCCGAACTCTGGGCGACCGGTTTCGCCCGATTGTTTCAGGAAGGCCTTCCTGCCCTTGGGGCCGGGATTCAGGCAACCGGATCCATCGAAGCCTCCGTTTTACTTTTGTATTTGCACAAACTCGCCTGTGACGGTGACACCCTCATTTGTCGCAAACACGGAATGGCGGTAAACCACGAGGTAGCCCAACGGGCGGCAGGGGTTTTAGCCAGCCAATGGCCGCAAAAACAGCCGGGAATCGAGGCTTTCCGCCGGTTCGATAGCTGGCTAAGGCAGAACAAATACAACCCGGGTACGACGGCGGATTATGTTGCCGCAGTGCTTTATGCCGCCTTTCGTGAGGAAATTTTGAACCTCCCGCTTCCGTTTGCTTGGTCGGCGGGGCAGGTTTGCTGACCCTTTGCATCAATACCCATAGAATTTCTCAGTATCCTTCCTTAGTTTTTTAGGGCACTCCATGGCTCGTGAACGCTTCCGCATTCGTGTCACAAAGGACAACCTTGTTTTTTGTTCGGGTCATTTCATCACCTATGAGGGGGACAGGTGTGAACGCCTCCATGGGCACAACTATCGGACCGCCGTGGAGATCGAAGCTCCCCTCGACGAAAACTTTTATGTCTTTGACTTTGTAGCCTTAAAACACCGAATTCGGGAAATCACCAACGAACTTGACCATCGGATGATGCTGCCTACCAAGAACCCGTTGGTAACTCTGGAAACGGTTGGGGAACAAATCCATGTCCGCTATCGTGACCGGTCTTGGAATTTCCCAAAAGGGGACTGCGTGCTCCTCCCCATTGAAAACACCACAGCCGAACTGTTGGCTAGGTACATTGGCCACCGGTTGATAGTTTCCCTCAAGGAACGCCATAAGTTCTCGCGGGGGATCATTCGGGTCGAGGTTGAGGAGAGCTTTGGCCAATCTGCGTTTCATGAAGTCGAAATTGGGGTTTAATGTATTCGGGGTTGGGGAAA
>SIAL01000061.1 GCA_009691815.1 Gemmataceae bacterium
CGCTGGGGGAGGGCTGGCTTGGATTCATGAAAAAGAAAGTCATCGAAATTGATATGACCCCATGGCCCGTTGTAACGATCGATGATTTTGATTCGGATCTGTTTCCCCATTTGTTTGGTGAGGTCCAAACCAAACCGGGTCAAGGTTTCGGATTCCACGCCGTTGGCCTGGACTAGGACCTTGCCCGAAGGCACTTCAAGGACTTGGACCACCGTAAGGTCGCTGGAACCACCTGCCACGAGAAAACTAGCCCAGGGGTGCGTTACTTGGAAGGGAATCGAGGTAAGGGTACCGGTGGGTGTGTCACTGGCTTTTTCGTAGGTTCCAATCCAAAACTTGCCTTGGTGGTTGGATTTCATGTCTCCCCGACGACTGCCAACCGTGTCTCCTTCAATGGGTTGGCCTTTGAAGGCGTCTCCCTCGGCAATCCAGTCGCTAAGATCGCCTTTTTCAAAATCCAAATTAAGGACCCTGCCATCGTCAGCCTTGGGTTTGATTCCCGCCAATATCGAGGCGCTGTCGGGGGCGGCCCCTTTCTTTTGAGTTTTCTTGGCTGCTGATTTGGAGGGGCGATCCTGGCCCAAAATGGGTAAAGCAACGGCACCCAAAAACAGGGCCAAGGCACTCATTCGGCCCATTCGAAGCAACAAAGCAAGGGAATTGTAAACCAACGCATACCGGAAAACGGTAGAACTCATGGGAAGGCCTCAATTAGGGGGATGCCTCTATTTTGGATAGAGGCGGGCATTTGGACCACCTCCCATTTGACAAGTTTTCCCCAAGTACTTAACCTTTCCTCGAGCACCCCTTTCGCAAAACCCCGCGAGTCCACCATGCTTTCCACTTGTTTTTGTGGCATCGGCCCCCTTCTTTTGGCCCTTGTTGGTCAAGTTTCCGCCCCTGAAAAACCCAAGGATGCACCCCTCCCACCTTTGGCATCCAGCCAGCGAATGCAGGTCGAGGCGGGGCTAAAAGTCTCACTAATCGCTGCGGAACCTGTAATATTGCAACCGATTGCCCTCGCCACCGATGCCAAAGGCAGGCTTTGGGTGGTGGAATGTTTTTCCTATCCGATGTGGCTCGCCGACCCCACCAAGGGGAAGGATCGGATCACCATCCTCGAAGACAAAGACGGTGATGGCACCTTTGAAACAAAAAAGGTCTTCCTGAACAACTGTTCCAACCTCTCGGGTATTGCCGTTGGCATGGGAGGGGTTTGGTTGTGTTCGACCCCCAACCTGATTTTCGTCCCGGATGCCGATGGCGATGGGGTGGCGGATGGACCGGCAAAAATCGTCCTCACCGGTTTCGACCTTTCGGCAAAGCACAATGTTTCTTGTGCCTTAAAATGGGGCCCGGATGGCTGGCTTTGGGGCTGCAACGGCATCCTTTCCAATAGCAAGCTGGGCGCCCCGGGAACGGCCGATAAGGATCGCTTGTCGATCAATTGCGGGGTTTGGCGCTATCATCCCACGCAAGGGAAAGTCGCCGCGGTTACCCACGGGACCACCAACCCTTGGGGCTTGGATTTCGACCAATGGGGGGAAGCTTTCATTACTAACTGTGTCATCAGTCATGTTTGGCACGCCCAACCGGGTGCCCGGCTGGAACGGATGTTTGGAAACGACCTCAATCCCCATGCCTATGGCTTGATACCAAGCATCGCCGATCACCTCCATTGGGGGGGCGGGCATTGGACCTCCAGTCGAGGCGGCAAAGGAGTCCATTCCAACACAGGCGGTGGTCATGCCCACGCGGGGGCGGCAATCCTTTCGGGGAAAACATGGTCCGAAGAATTGCAGAGCTCGATTTTGATGCTTAACATTCACGGCAATCGGGTCAACCGGGACAAATTGATTCTTGACGGTGCTACTTACAAAGCCACCCACCGAGCCGATCCGGTCCAAAGCCCTGATCCTTGGTTTCGAGGGGTTTCGCTTACCACCGGTCCGGATGATTTGGTCTATTTCAGCGATTGGTCCGACACGGGGGAATGCCACAATTATGACAAAGCCGACATGACCAACGGACGGGTTTATCGGCTTGCCCCGGCGGAGTACAGTCATCAAAAGGCCAAGGACCTGACCGCGGAAAGTGACTTGAATTTGGCCAAGATCCAAGATGGTGGAGGCGAATGGAACGCCAACACGGCCCGGATCATTCTCCAAGAAAGAGCGACAAAGGGCATCATTTCAGCCGAAGCCATTCAATGGCTCCGCGGAGATTACGCCCCAGAATTGACCCATGTCCGCAGGTTGTGGACTCTTTTCGCCATTGGCAAACTGGACAGGGAACAACTTGCCAAGCGAATGAAAAACAAAAAGCAGCCTCGATTGGTAGGCTGGGCTTACCGGTTGGCGGGCGAGATGGGTTTACCGGATTTGGTTGTCACCGGTTGCCAAACGGAAACGGATCCATGGGTCCGAGGCGTTTTGGTAAGTACCGCCACGGGCCTCTCCGGCGAGGCCCAATCTCAGGCCGCCCTTGGACTTTTGACGGGGCCGGCGTTTACCCAACAAACCACTCGCCTCATGCACTGGTATGCGGCGGAACCCTCCATCGCGAAATATCCTAGTGTGGCCGAGCAGGTAATAAGCACCGCCAAAGATTCCCTGTTGGTTCAATATGCCGCAAGACGAGTGGCGTTGGTAAGTAATTATGACAAGGAGACCTCGGGGACCGATTGGCTTTTGGAAAAACTTTTACAAAAAAAGGTTGTTGCCGGGGCTGAGCAAGGATTCCTCCTTGGACTTAACGAAAGCCTTGCTCAGCCCGGAACCCGTCTTCCGCAACGGGAAAAAGTCGATGCGGTGCTTTTGCAATATCAAAAGAGTTCCCATCCCGGGACCCTCGGAGAGGTTGCCAAATTGGCACAATTCACCAAAACCCCAAAGGCTTGGGACCTCACAAGGGTGATTGTTGAAAATGACCAGTTACCCCTTTCCTTGCGGCAGGAAATTTTGGCCCAACCCCGAATCATTCCCAATGAGGTAAGCTCAAAATGGCTTATTTTCATGGGGAGGAATCCAGATTTGCGACTCTCCTCTTGGGTAACCCGAGCCCGCTTCAAAGATGAGTCCCTGCCTGGGGAAATCTTGTCTTCCTGGAATAATCTTCCCATCATCGAACGCCAGCAAGCTTTGGAACTTTTGGTGGAAAGACCGGCCTGGACGAACAAACTCTTGGATGCCCTGGAAGCGGAAAAAATCGTGGCAAGGGATATTCCCGTCCATATCGCCAGACAAATCGCATTGCTTCCCGGAAAGGAATTTTCCCGGAGAATCGAGAAAAGTTGGGGGTCCATCCGACCATTCAACCAGGATAAGGTAAAGCTTCTTGGCGACTGGAAAACCAAGCTTGCCGCCCTTGATTTGAATAAAGCCAATCTAACCCAAGGGGCCAAGGTCTACGAACAAAGTTGCGGGGCCTGTCATAAACTTTTCGGCAGAGGGGCGGCGTTGGGGCCTGACCTTACCGGGGGGCAGCGCCAAAGCCTTGATTATTGGGCGGAAAACTTGGTGGACCCCTCGGCCATAGTGCCCAAAGAATTCAAACTTGAGGTGCTTGAACTGAAAAACGGTCGAGTCATTTCGGGGGCTGTTCAGGTTGAAACGCCGATGGCCCTCACCGTTAGAACAACCACTGAAACACTAACGATTTCACCTGCGGACTTGGAAACTCGCCGGGTCACCAACCAATCGCTCATGCCCGAGGGACAGTTGGAGCGGTTTACGCCTCAGGAACTAGTTGACTTGCTTGGCTACTTGATGGCCAAAGAGGGGGCTAAGTGAACCAAAGGAATAATGCAACCTTTGCCATCTACAGGGTGGATAATTTGCTTTTAGTTGGATTGGATCCAGCACCAAACCAAGGCTAAAAACGAGGGGAGTGTCCATGAATCGAGGTTGTAATCCTTAGTTGGTGGCGGTTCCTGCCTGTTTGCGGGGGGGGATTGGCTTGGTTGGCGGGGGCCTACCGGGCAAGGATTGACGGACGATAAAAACCTGCCAACCCTTTGGTCCAAAGAAGGGAAGAACCACCTTTGGAAGGTAATGCTACCCGGAAATACCAAGGGGGATCGGCGGGACCTCAATCAATCCAGTCCAATCATTGTGAAAAATCGGTTCATTATCACCGCCAGTTTTTGGCCCCAAGGACAAGAAGTAACCAAGGCCATTTCGGAACACCACATTGCTTGCTATGATCTGGAAAAGGGGTCCCTGATCTGGGATTTCCGGGCCAAACCCGGACCTTGGTTGCTCACAGACCTGCGTGGTGGTTATACCGCCCTCACCCCTGCGAGCGATGGCGAACGACTTTATGTTGTATTCGGGTCTTCCGTCCTTGCCGCCTACGATTTGGAGGGCAACTTTTTGTGGCGTGCGGAAATTGCGCCCTACGAGTTTGATGTTGCCCTTGGTCCCAGTGACTGGTGTGTAATGGATTGGGTCAATCCCGATTCGAAATGCCTATTTGCCTTGAAACACGAATCGGGTGGCGTAATGGTCCGTTCGATGGATGGGGGAAATCCTTTTCGGAAATAGGCAAAGGGTTTGCCTCGGCATGGGTATTTGATGAAAATATAGCCGTCGCCACCCAGATAAAAACCAAAATCCAACCCAACCCAAAGTTGATGCGAACCACCAAGTCGGGCGATAATTGGTCGTAAGTCGCCGAGTTTGCCACAGACGCTTTGCCCAAATGGGGCAATTGCAAACTCTATTGGGTGGTGGAAAATGCCTTGATCGCCACAACCGATCAAGGTGCCAAATGGTCTAAAATAAGTAATTTGAAGGATGTCAAATTGGGCCCCATTTTTGGCAAAAAACAAGGCCACCCCTTTGTGTTGACCAAAACGGGAATCAGCGAGTCCTTTGATGAGGGTAAGTCATGGGGGAAGACAATCCCGCTGCCCAAGGACCTCAAGGGATGGTCCCCGTTAACTTGTCTCGATTACGACCCTATTAACGATATTTTTTATGTTCTAAAAACGGGGTCGGAATTGTTTCGTCTTCAACGAACCAAAGGGGAAGGCTAACGACCGATTCTTGGTTCCCCATTGTGCCGTAAAAGGTTTGAGTGATTTGTGCTACGGAATCAATAAATGCCCTAAAATCAAAAGGAAATAGGAGTCCATCCCATGATGAATCGTCGTGTTTTTTTCGCCGCAGGTGCGGCGGGCCTTTCCTCCTCACACCTTTTTGGGGATGAATTTGCCGATCGAAAGATAAAAGTCGGTCTCATCGGCACAGGATGGTACGGCAAGATTGACCTGTTGCGATTGATCCAAGTTGCACCGGTTGAGGTGGTGTCCCTTTGTGATCCTGATCAAAAAATGTTGGCAGATGCCGCACAAATCGTGGCAGGAAGGCAAAAGTCAGGGAAATCTCCCCGAACCTATGCGGACTATCGCAAAATGCTCGCTGAAAAGGACCTCGATTTGGTTTTGATCGGCTCCCCGGACCATTGGCACGCCTTACATGCCATTACGGCAATGGAATCCGGAGCGGACCTTTACCTACAAAAACCGATAAGTTCCGACATTGCGGAGGGAGAGGCGATCCTGGCCACCGCCCGTAAATTGGGTCGGGTGGTTCAGGTGGGAATGCAGAGGCGAAGCACCCCCCACCTAATCGAGGCGAAAGATCGGGTGATCAGTCAGGGTCTTTTGGGAAAGGTTGGCCACATCGACCTTTATTGTTATTACCACATGCGTAACAACGACAATGCACCAGACATTAAACCTCCAGGAAATCTGGATTATGACTTGTGGACTGGTCCCGCCCCCATGCGGCCCTTCAACCGGATCGTTCACCCTCGAGGTTGGCGTGCTTTCATGGAATATGGCAACGGCATCGTTGGGGATATGTGTGTCCATATGCTTGATATGGTCCGTTGGATGCTTGATTTGGGTTGGCCCAAAACGGTAAGTTCCAATGGCGGCATACTGATCCAAAAACAGGGGCGGGCCAACATCTCGGACACACAATCGGCCTTGTTTGATTTTGGCGGCTTGACCGCTTCTTGGGAACATCGAACTTATGGAGCTGCCGCCGACCCCGAATACCCTTGGGGTGCCACGATTTATGGCGAAAAGGGTACGCTTAAATTAAGCGTGAACAAATTTGAGTTCTTCCCCAATGGCAGGAATAAAGCCACCGTTTCGGGTACACCCCTGTTTGAGTTTGAGAAATACCCCGAGGACAAAACCGAAAAAGATCTGGAACAGCATGTCGCCTCGGCGGTTCGGGTTCATCAGCAAGACCTTCTCAGGGCCATTGTCAAACGCTCCAAGCCTGTTTCGGACATTGAGCAAGGCCACATTTCCACAGCAAGTTGCATCCTTGCCAATATGGCCATGAAGTTGGGCCGAAGCCTTGCCTACGACCCACTTAAAAAAGAAATCGCCGGCGATCCCGAGGCAAACAAACTTCTCATTCGGCCTTATCGTGATCCTTACAGCCATCCCGGTTTGGTCAAGTTTAGACCCATGTGATGCTTTGCATTCGGGAACTTGGCAATTGGATGGGAAGCCCCTCCGTGCAGGGGATGTGATTTTGGTAAACTTTGCGGGTTTTGTGGTCGATAGTGGTTATAAGGGTTGTGCCTAACCACTATGGAAAGGCGTTTGGGAATCTATGTTGGGTCACTTTATGGCAGGAAACCTCATCGGCCATCAATGCAAATCGAAGAACTTGGAACCTACCAAAAAAGGGTGTTCCGGGAAACAAATCCTTCGGTACTGGGCATTTGGTTCACTCCTTTTGGGGGTTACCCTGGGATCGGGTTGTACCCATCCTTCGCAATATTGGCGGCAAAAAATGAAGGTGGGGCCCGACTATCTCCGGCCTGATGCCAAAACATCCGAGGATTGGATCGACACCAAAAATCCCAGAGTCAAGGCAAGCATCAGTCCGGACCTCAGGTGGTGGGAGCAATTCAACGATCCCACATTAAACGGACTCATTGAAACCGCCTACCGCGAAAATTTTCAGCTCAAAGACTCGGGTTACAGGGTGTTGGCGGCCCGAGCCAATTACAACATCAAGGTTGGCCAGTTTTTACCCCAGTCACAAACGCTGTTGACTGGCTATGATAGGGTCAAATACAGTTCCAATTTGGACTTTACCCAACGTTTGCCGGAAAACAACTTTAGCCTTTGGTCCACAGGATTCAATTTGACCTGGGAACTGGACGCCTGGGGGAAACTACGAAGAAACATTGAATCCTCACAAGGATCCTATCAAGCAAGCGTCGAAGAATATGATGGCATTTTGGTATCCGTTGTTGCGGATTTGGCCAACTATTATGTCGATTATCGTGTCGCGCAGACTCAGGTGGAATCCCTTCGGAAATTTGTTGTGTTGATGCAAGGATCGTTGGACATTGCCGAGGATCGCTTTAAAGGTGGAGCGACAACCGAGGTGGATGTTGAACAGGCCAAATTGAATCTTGCGCAAACGCAGGCGCAAATCCCGCCCAATGAAAAACGGGTCCGCCATGCCGCCAACGCAATGTGCGTATTGTTGGGCATTTCCACGGAGGATTTAACGGCCAAGCTTGGAAAAAAACCAATTCCCCCGGCACCGGTGGAAGCCAAAACCGGCATTCCCGCAGACTTGTTAAGGCGCCGTCCCGATGTCCGACAGGCAGAGCGCAATCTTGCTGCCCAGTGTGCCCAAATCGGCGTTGCCGAGGCGGAACTGTACCCTTCTTTTGTGATCAATGGCTATTTAGGACTTTATAGCTCGGATATAAGTCAACTTTTCTCCCCTGGATCCATGTTTGGAAAAATTGGGCCCGTTGCCGATTGGAAAATCTTGAATTATGGTCGCCTAGTAAACAATATCCGCATGCAGGATGCAAAATTCCAATCCTTGGGGGCGGCCTATCAGCAAACCGTACTCAATGCCGGTCGGGAAACGGAAAATGGTTTGATCGAATACATCAAAATGGATGAAGCCGCAAAATTTCAAGCAAAAGCGGTTCAAGCGGCCGTAAAATCCGTCGATTTGGCGAAGCTGCAATACTTTGAGGGAACTGTCGATTTCAATCGGGTATATTTATTGGAACGCCAGTTGGTTCAGGAACAGATTAAGCTGAACGATAATTTGGGTTCCGTTTCCATGGGCATAATCAACACCTACCGGTCCCTCGGTGGTGGCTGGGAAATGCGCCTGGAGGAACCGGCATTAAGCGAAATGGAGACCCGCCCCAGCCCCCGAACCGAAGGTGTTACTCCCAATGCCTATGAAACAAAACCTCGCCCCGCCGGTTTTGGCTACTGGCGTGAACTATTGAAAAACAAGAAAGTACCCTGATTTTGCCTGGATGTTAGGAATGGTGGCCCACACTAGGATTAGCAACCGCCGGAGGAGGGGCATCCCTCTCTTTGGGTTTGGGCGGTTTTGCAAAATAGAGGATGCTATAATAAAAAACCGGTGTCAGGAAAATCCCAAATCCGGTGACACCCACCATGCCGCAAAATACTGTTTGGCCCAAAGTCCTGCGCATTTCGGCCCCTGCACCTTGGGCAATAACCAAGGGCAACACACCTAAAATAAAGGCAAAAGAGGTCATTAGGATGGGCCTAAGCCTCATTTTGCAGGCAATCAGTGCGGAATCCCGAAGGGGCTTTCCCTCCTCCCGAAGCTGTTTGGCAAATTCCACAAAAAGGATCGCATTTTTACAAGCAAGCCCCACAAGCACCACAAATCCAATTTGACTGAAAATGTTGACATCCATGCCTGCTTGAAGCAATCCAAAAATCGCCGATAAAAGGCACATGGGGACGACCATGATCACGGCCAAAGGCAGTGCCCAGCTTTCATAAAGGGCGGCCAACACCAAAAACACCAAAACCACACCGAGGCCAAAAAGCAACATGGCGGTGTTTCCTGAGCGAATCTGCATATAGGCCATTTCGGTCCAGTCGGCGAACATGAGGTTGGGAATATCGGAACTTTCTCGAAGGGAATGGAATTTGCTCTGTAGGCCGTCAAGGGCGGTTGTTGAACTGATTCCGGGGGCGGGCTCGCCAAAAATGGCCGCTGCGGGATAGAGGTTATAACGCATAATCAGGCTTGGACCGGTTGAGGATTGGGGGCGGATTAAAGTGGCCAGGGGAATGATATCCCCTTGGTTGTTTTTTACTTTCAGTTGATTGAGGATTTCATGGATCTCCGTTCGGTTGTTTCCGTCGGCCTGAATGTTGACCTGCCAGGATCTGCCAAATCGGTTGAACTGATTTACATAATACGACCCAAGATTGACCTGCAATGTTTGGAAAATGTCCTGAATGGAAACGCCAAGGGATTGGGCTTTATCACGGTCAATATCGAGCCAGATCCAAGGTGTGTCTGCCCTAAAATTGGTAAAAATCCCCCGAAATTGTGGATCTTCTGAGGCCTGTTTGGCTAAAAGGTCCGTCGCCGTTTGCAGGGAACGGCTGCCATAGTCTCCCCGATCTTCCACAATCAGTTTAAACCCTGCCACAGTGCCCAAACCGTCCACCGGGGGGGCACCAAACACTTCCACCTTGGCATCGGGGACAAGGCTGCTCCAAACGGATTTTAGCCTTTGGGAAACCGCTTCGGATGATCCTTCGAGGCCGGGTCGCTCGGAAAAATCCTTGAGCATAACATACATTGCCCCCCAATTAGGGGAATTTGCCCCAAACACCAGCGATTGGCCAGCTATGGACACTGTGTGGGTAACCGCCTTGTCTTTGCTGGCCTCAGCTTCCATCAAATTGATGACATCACTTGTTCGTTCAAGCGAGGCACCATCGGGTAAAGTCACATTTACAATGAGGTACCCTTTATCCTGTTGGGGGATAAAACCGGTGGGAGCCGAGGTAAAGAGGGTAACCGTGAGCCAAAGGAGGCCGCAATAAGCCAAAAGGACAAGGAGGCTGACCCGCAAGGCACCACCGACGATGGCACCATATGCCCGATTGACCAATTCAAATCCAAAGTTAAACAAGTAAAAGAACCAACCGAGGGTCCAACGCAAAAGCATGTCGAAAAGATCGGGCTTGGCATGTTTGGGTTTTAACAACAAGGCGGCAAGGGCTGGGCTTAGGGTTAGCGAATTGAGTGCACTAAGCAGCGTGGATACCGCAATGGTAAGGGCGAATTGTCTAAAGAATTGGCCAACAATACCAGAGATGAAAGCACAAGGAACAAACACGGCAGTTAGCACAAGTGCCACACCCAAAACGGGTCCTGTCACCTCCTCCATCGCCCGAATGGAGGCATCCCTTGGGGAAAGACCCTGCTCCATCCACCGTTCAACATTTTCCACGACAACAATGGCATCATCCACCACGATTCCAATGGCCAGCACCAAGCCGAATAGCGACAGGTTGTTGAGGCTAAAACCCAAGGCTGCCATGAGGATAAAAGTTCCGATGATGGCAACCGGTACGGCAATGAGGGGGATGAGGGTTGCCCGCCAATTTTGCAAAAAAGCAAGGACCACCAGTGCCACCAATAGGATGGCATCGCGCAGGGTTTTTAAGACCTCGGCTTTGGACTCCTGAATGAAGGGAGTTGTGTCATAGACAATTTGGTAATCAAGCTCGATGGAGAGCCCGGTGAACAATTCTTTCATCTTTTGGCGGACCGCTTCCGCAGTTTTTATGGCATTGGAACCGGGAAGTTGAAAGATGGTCAAGCCAACGCTTGGTTTGCCATCCAATGTGCAAATTTGGTCGTATTGTTGTGATCCAAGCTCGATCCGGGCAACATCCTTCAAACGGATGAGAACCGCATCAGGGGTTCCGTCCGAACCGGGCAAGGCCTTGATTACAATGTCGCCAAATTCTGGTTCGGTGATAAGTCGCCCCAGGGCACTAAGGGTGATTTGAAAGGCTTGCCCTACGGGGGCGGGTTGTTGGCCGATGTTCCCTGCCGCAACCTGAAAGTTTTGCTGGGTGAGGGCTTCGACTACCTGATCCGTTGTCAAGCTAAGGAACGCAAGTCGCTCCGGATTCAACCAGGCCCGCATACTGTAGTCTCGTTGGCCGATATAGCCAACATCCCCAACACCTTCCACACGGAGCAATTCGTCACGAACCTGAATCGTGGCAAAATTGCTCATAAAGGTATCGGTAAAAAGGGATTTACCCGTGGGATCTCCCTGGCTCGTGAAATTGATGATCATCATGGCGCCCGCGCCCTTTTTGAGGACAGACACCCCTTGTCTTTGAACCAACTCGGGTAAAATGGGCAGGGCCAAAGATACACGAACCTGCGTTAAAACTTGGGCCATACTTAGATCCGTGCCCGGCGCAAAAGTGATCACCAGACGATAGCGGCCATCATTGGTACATTGAGAACTCATGTACATGGCATTTTCGACGCCACTTACTTGTTGTTCGATTGGTGCCGCGATGGTATCCCGAACCAATTCGGCGTTCGCCCCGGGATAAATCGTTGAGACCTCAATCGTGGGAGGTGTGATTTCCGGATATTGCGTCGTTGGCAGTGCCAGATAGGAGACCGCTCCACCCAAGACTAAAAGGATGGAAAGCACCGAGGCGAAAATGGGCCGGTCAATGAAAAACTTGGGAATCATCCTTGCCTGCCTTTCCGGGTAAACCGGGTTGAGATCAACTCCATGGTTTGATAAAAAACGGGAGTGAGCAGGGTACCAAACAGGGTAACCCCAATCATCCCGGAAAAAACCGTGATCCCCAAGGACCAACGCATTTCCGCCCCCGCACCCCG
Source organism: Gemmataceae bacterium (assembly GCA_009691815.1). Lineage (GTDB taxonomy): Bacteria > Planctomycetota > Planctomycetia > Gemmatales > Gemmataceae > SYLG01. Next base: position 11,733 of record SIAL01000061.1, read on the forward strand.
GGCCACCACCAAGGGAATAACTCCCAAAATAAATGCCAGTGAGGTCATGATAATCGGTCGAAATCGAAGTTTGCAGGAAAGCTGGGTAGCCTCCCCAATTTTCATCCCCTTTTGCCGCAAATCCCGGGCATATTCCACAATTAAAATGGCGTTCTTACAGGCCAAACCAACCAACACAACCAGACCCACCTGAGCTAAGATATCAATGGGCAAATGGGAGATCGCCAATCCCCCCATCGCCGATAGGAGACAGAGGGGAACCACAAGAATTACGGCAAAGGGGTTTGTCCAACTTTCATATAAAGCCGCCAACACCA